>JBLIZK010000502.1:0-3488 GCA_048859825.1 Paludibacter sp. | reverse complement strand
CTTCAGGCAAGTACCGACTATCGTGTAAGGGCAAAGGTTTTGGCTTTGGGGGGCATTTTCCAGATAGGACTATCAGGAATTGGAACTTCAGAAGTTATAAAAACAATAACAGCTTCCAATGTGTGGCAAACTGTGGATTTTGTTGTTACCACAGGAGCAACTATTGGTACTTCTCCACAGATGTATTTTAATAATTATGGACTCACAGGCACATCCGGTTATATCGATAACTGGGAAATGTATGCAGTGCCAAAAATATATACCACACCTGCCACACTTTCTTTTGAAGCTCCCGGAACTAAACTTATGGCTGTTAGGGCAGTAAACATCTCCGAGACTATTGAAATTTCCGCTTCAGAAGGTTTTAGTACGTCTGTTACATCTTTGCCGGCCTCAACCACTGCTACTACCATCAATGTTAGTTATGCAGGAAACGTAAATGCATCTGGGTATGTCTATTTTACATCTGGTGCCGTAAAAGATAGCGTAAGAGTGGCGGGGACTATTGCACCGACTATTGTGTCTTCTGTTAAAACTTTACTGGTCGATGAGATAAATAAGACGACTACATTCACCGTGAAGGCTTACAATTTAAATGCTGATATTAGTTTTATCACACCAAAAGGTATAAGTGTTAGCCCATCGGTTTTACCGGCCAATGTCAATGGAAGTACTGTTACGGTTAGTTACGACGGAATCGAGAATTCTTCAGGGACAATCACGCTGAACAGTGGTTCTGCTGTTTCAAACATTAGTATCACGGCTCATCGCAACGATGAATGTTTTACACCGCTTTATTCGAATCTGACAAATCTGATTTCTGACCCTACCTGCAATACGATAATATCCGAAGGTTGGGGTACCAGAAGTATAAATACGGATGCTGCTTATGTGTATTGTGGAGCACGTAGTGCAAAGGTTACCGGAAGTGGCTCAATAGAACGTGGTCTGACAGGTGTTTTAAAACCGAATACCACGTACAGAGTGAAAGCGCATGTATATAAACATGGTTCGCGTCCGGGGCAAAATATGGGAAATGTAACATATACTTTAGCAATTGATTCTGTAGCCTTGCCTACGCCATACCGTCTTATCAAAGAAGCAATGGATAGTGCCTGTATGTATTTTAGTAAATATACGCCGTTTTCGTACGATATTTATGTGTATTACAATTCCGGAATCCCAACTGCGCAAGCTAGTTATCATGGCTCAATTGGTTTTGGTTCCAACACGCGTTATATGTGGGTAGGCACTGCTATGCACGAAATGTGTCACTGGTTTGGTTCGGGAACTACTTCTGCCTGGCAGTCGAAAATGGTAGGAGGGGTCTGGACAGGAGCAGCCACAAATGCCCTGATGGGTAGTGGAGTTATAAAAGGCGATTCGCAGCATTTTTGGCCTCATGGAATAAATCAAAAGGAAGAAATCACGGGTTTAGGTACGATTGCAGCTCAACAGGCAGGACTGATAAATACTGCCAAAGTCGCTAAAACGATGATTGTTGACGATGCCGGATTGCCAACAAACAACACATCGGTGGGTATCGGAGTGTATGGATGGGATACAACTAAAGATGATATATATTACGAGGTACCCACCACGAATACATGGCACGAAGTGGATTTTACCTTTACTACCGGAGCTAATCTGAAAGCGACTCAAAAAGTATATTTTAGCAGTGGTACGGGTTATATCGATAATTGGGAGATGTATGAACTGTCACCCGTGGCTGGCGAAGTGAGTAATATTATAAATAAAGTTGCATTGTCGGTTGCGAATCAGCGTGTTGTTGCTGATTTTGAGCTGAATATTCCGACTGATGTGAATGTTTTTGTTTATGATATTCAGGGCAGAGTAGTTCAAAAAATTACCAGAACAAATGCTATTGGTAAATGTAATGTAATATCGAATGAATTGGTAAGTTCCGGAATATACATAGTTAAAATACAGTCGGATAAATTTGTCGAAATCCGGAAAGTGAAAATTTGAAATTAGGGCTGAAATTTTATAGTATTGAAACTCTTATAAAAAGAAGATGTCTCAAAACTATTTATTAAATTGTTAAAACTATCAATTTGAAACTTCCCTTAATAAAAACTCCCAGAACGAAGCTGTTTAAGATATAAAAACAGTCGTTTTGGGAGTTTTTTTGATAAGAGGTTATAAATTAAAATTAACTTTTTAATTTGGGGTAGTTTCAAGACAGCCTCTTTTTATATCCGGTTGTAAAAGGGATTATTTGTAATTGAAGAATCTTCTTTCCAAGAATTATTGAACTTTAAATGCCTTTTTCTCAAGATAGAACCGGTAGTCTTTTATCATTCCCTTTGTGCTGTTATCGCCTCTTGGAAGTATTCTGAATGCTTTTACATTGATTTCCTTGCCCATATCTATTACCAGTTGATGAGGATGTTTTACACTGTCTTTAATTTTGGTTTGCCAAATAATTGATTCCTGCAAGTCGAAAAGTTTATCAGCTCCATTGGCCGATTGCTCGGTTTCTTCGCTGTTTACAAAAACCACTTTCCAGTTTAACGACGATACGCTGTTTCCATTCTCATCAATTATTTCAAATTCGGCAATTGAACTCGAATTGTCAGTCGGATTTTGTGCATTCAGAGCTTCAAAACAAAAATATCGACCGGATATTACTTCGTCTAATAGAATTGTTTTCCACCCGCGTTCAGCACTTAATGAGCCACTCTTTACAGCATTAATACCATTTAAATTGAGAGTAAGTTGCTGTTTTTTTCCTTTATCACTTACAATTTTGTCGAGTATGGGGTGGTTAAGCCCTTCAATTGTAGTTTTTTGTGGCCCATCCAAATCGAGAACAATAATTTCGTTTTTCCCTTTTTTGAGTAGGCAGCCCGGCACACAGAGTGTTTGTGTAGGTCCAATTTTCCAAAAACGCCCCATATTTTTACCATTCACCCAAACCATACCTTTGCCCCACGAACTCATATCCAGATAGGTATAGCCTGTTTCTTTTAAATTGAAAGTGCTTTTATACCAGGCAGGTCCGTTTGCTATTTGTTTTTTGAATTTTGGTTGGTTGAGTAGAGTATCATTTACCGGAATGTTATAGATGGTCCAGTTACGGAGCACTTCTTCTTTGTCATCACTCTTAAGTGTTACTTTTTTTGTAATCCCTTTACGGTCTATAATTGCTTCGCCGTAATTTACACGTCCCATACCTTCAACCAAAATGTCTAATCTGCTTTCAGCAGCAAGTGGAGGAAGTTCTACAGTGTTTTCGCCTTTACGCCGATCCAGTTTACCTATTACTTCACCGTTGATAAATATCACCGCCCAATCATGTACGTCGTGTATGATTAATGTTTGTTTTTTATTGCACGCAGGTAATGTACGTCGATAAATTATAGAACCCCAAGCCTGGTCAAACATTTCCATTGGTTGTATTTCAGTTGAAATTTTAGCCTTCGGCAAATTGTTGAACACATTGGCTGTTTGTTTGAATTCAATTG
>JBLIZK010000501.1:0-3712 GCA_048859825.1 Paludibacter sp. | reverse complement strand
TTCTGCGCAAAAGCATGCTTAGTTGTATCACAATCTGTTTGTAACATAAGTATTTGCCTGTTGCGATGGATTGATCTGGATATCTACTATATTAACATGCGGGGGCCGAGTAACCATAAATTCAAGCGCATCAGCAATATCTTCTGCGTTCAGGGGCACAACCCCCTTATAAACGGCTTTTGCTTTTTCTTCATCTCCATGATAACGAATCAGCGAGAACTCAGTTTCGACCATTCCGGGCGATATAGAACTAACCCTTATACCGTGTTTCACTAAATCGATGCGCATACCTTTGGTAATAGCTGCTACAGCATGTTTTGAGCCACAATAAACACTACCATTCGGATATACTTCGATGCCGGCAATAGAGGAAATATTGATTATTTGCCCTGATTTGCGCTCAATCATTCCCGGAGTAACTAACTTTGATATATACAAAAGTCCCTTAACATTGGTATCAATCATACGCTCAAAATCATCTAAACTACTTTCATCGAAAGGTGATGCACCAGCTGCCAAACCGGCATTATTCACCAATAAATCAATTTTTTGGAAACTTTGAGGAATGGATTTAAACGCTTGCTCACATTCGTGATGCACTCTGATATCGAAACACAAAGGAAAAACATTTACCGAAAAATGAGTCTGTAAATCAAGACTAATTGCCTCCAGTCTCTCTCTTCGGCGACCCGTAATAATTAACTGATAACCAAGACTTGCCAAACGATAGGCAAAAGCTTTTCCAAAACCCGATGTAACTCCGGTAATAAAGGCTGTTTTTAACATAAAAAATTGTTTTATATAAAGCAAAGATACGAAGTTATTTGATTACCCAAAAGGGTGTTGATTATTATGTTTTAAGTAGAAATGTGAATTTACTCAATAAATTGCACAATGTTAAAGCCGTTTATATACAATCAAAATCTTATATTTGCAACACAATTGAAATAAATATTACAATCTGAATAATCAAATTAATTAAAAATAATTTATAGAGATATGGATACAATATATATTGTCATCGTATTAGTTTTATTAGGTCTGGCAGTACTTGATCTTGTAGTGGGTGTTGCGAACGATGCAGTTAACTTTCTTAATTCAGCAATAGGTTCAAAAGTAGCACCACTTTGGGTAATACTTACAGTAGCTTCAGGTGGTGTTTTATTAGGTTCGTTGTTTTCAAGCGGGATGATGGAGATTGCCCGAAGCGGGGTGTTTTATCCGGATAAGTTTAACTATCACGACATTATGCTATTATTCTTGGCCGTTATGGTTACTGATGTCATTTTGCTCGATGTATTCAATACCTTTGGATTACCTACCTCAACCACAGTTTCGCTGGTTTTTGAATTGCTTGGAGCAGCTGTAGCAGTTGCATTGGTTAATATCTGGCAAAGTGGAAATGGAATATTGCTCGACTATATAAACTCAGGAAAAGCACTAACAATTATTTCAGGCATATTAATTTCGGTAGTTATTGCATTTGTAGTAGGTACAATAATTATGTATTTTTCCAGATTATTGTTTTCATTTAATTACAAAAAAAGTTTTAAGTACATAGGAGCATTCTGGTCGGCTTTGGCTCTTACTGCCATTTCGTATTTTGCCATTTTTAAAGGACTGAAAGGCACCACACTTATTTCGAAGGATGTTATTGAGAATATATCAGAAAATATCACACAATATCTGATATACACTTGGTTATTCTGGAGCATATTATTTAGTGTACTTCAATGGGTATTCAAAGTAAATATTTTACGCATAATCATATTGGCCGGAACGGCGGCATTAGCCCTTTCGTTTGCCGGAAACGATTTGGTTAACTTTATTGGTGTATTTATGGCCGGCTTGAGTTCATACGAAATTGCCAATGAAGTAATAGCTGCTGGAGGTTCGGTAGATGGGTTAACCATGGGGAAATTAAGTGAACCAATATCAGTAGACTGGCGGTATTTATTCGGAGCAGGAATAATCATGATTTTAGCATTGTGGTTCTCAAAAAAAGCGCGTAGTGTTACTGCTACTGGAGTTGATTTATCGCGTCAGGGTGAAGGTCAGGAGCGGTTTAACTCTACAAGTGCCTCACGCTCAATAGTACGCAATGTGATTGGAATAAATAAATTTATCCATAAAATTACGCCAAAACAGGTAACCAATTTTATTGAAAGCCGTTTTGAACCCGTATCTGAAGGTGAAAAAAGCGATGCAGCATTTGACCTTATCAGAGCATCGGTTATTCTTACCGTCTCTGCCTTACTTATTTCACTTGGTACTTCACTCAAACTTCCATTATCAACCACATACGTTACATTTATGGTTGCGATGGGCTCGTCGCTGGCCGACAGAGCCTGGGGACGTGAAAGTGCTGTATATCGCATCTCAGGAGTATTAACCGTAATCAGCGGATGGTTCCTGACAGCAGTTGTAGCTTTCAGCGTATCGGCCCTGGTGGCATTTGGCCTGATGTATGGAGGTACAATTGCCATATTTGCGTCTATTGCTTTGGTGGTATTTCTTTCGATTCAGTTTATGCGTATTCATAAAAAAAGAGAGTCGGCCAAAGAGATTACATCAATGGAAAAACGCTCGGAAAAACAGATAATTGAAGACTGTACGCGCGAAATTGAAGATTCGGTGAATAATATTATTACCATCTATCAGGGTGTATTGGATGGTTTGTTTAACGAAGACAGAAAGTCGCTCAATAAACTGTATAAATTTGCCGACGAATTTCACGGAAAATCAAAACGCCGCCGCTTAAACGATGTTTTACCAACCATACAGCGCTTTGAATCAGGCTCATTGGACACCGCTCAGTATTATGTACAGGCAATGGATTACTTTTATGAAATTTCGGTTTCATTGCGATATATAACCGAGTCGAGCTTTAAATTTATCGACAATGCCCATGAAGGATTCAGTGAAGCACAAATAAACGATTTAAAAACCCTGGGTAACGAGTTTATTTCGGTTTATCAGGACTATAGTGAGATGCTTAAAAAGAAAGATTTTAGCGGGTTAGTTATGATAAAAGAACGCCGGGCAGTATTGCTTGATTTGTATGGCGAACTGGTTAAGAAACAAATTAAACGCACAAAAGCCAATGAATCAGGTTCACGAAATACAATTTTGTATTTAAATATATTAAGCGAAACAAAAGTAATTGCAATGAAATCAGTGAATTTGATGCGGGCGCAAATGAATTTGTACAACACAGAGGACTTTAATAAGTAGATTTTAAAACTCTATCGTTTTTAAATCCTCAGCAAGCAGTGTGTTATTGAAAATGGCCCGGGCTTCGGTCAGCAGGCCATTTTTATTGGCATAACGGGCCGAAAAATGACCAATAACCAACTGTTTCACGTTGGCTTTTTGTGCCAATGTAGCAGCCTGAGCAGCAGTGGAATGCATGGTTGACTGTGCTCTTTTTATCTCGCTATTCATGAAAGTAGCTTCATGAAACAACAAATCGACATTTTGAATGTACTGAATAATTTTTTCGCTGTAAGCAGTATCGGAACAATACGCAAAACGTTTTGGCTGTTCGGGTAAAACGGTAAGCCTGTTGTTTGGGATGACTTCACCCTCAGTAGTCACAAAATCCTCTCCTTGTTTTATTTTAGGAATTCTCCAGGTAGGAATATTGTAAAAATCAATCATATCGCGTCTGATATGACGGTCGCGAGGTTTTTCTTCGAATAGAAATCCGCAA
>JBLIZK010000500.1:0-4130 GCA_048859825.1 Paludibacter sp. | reverse complement strand
TGCAAATGCCATCTGATAAAATGTGGGTGCTTGAAGAAGGCCATTGTTTGCGTAGTCAGGTATTTAATTTTTGCCACACTATGCAATATTCCACAACATACGAAGCCGGAAGTATTGACACGCTGGTAAAAATTGTGGATTTTAACGGAGGATATACTATTATACCGGAATTACATGTTGAATTCTTATCAGAAATACAAAAACAACATATCCGTGAGATTGTAAAGCCAGAAGCAACACGTGAAATTTCGTTGGTATTCCGTCAGGACTATGTACGTGAAGGATTGATGAATGCAGTTGCAGAAGCTGTAAAAAAAGTAATTCCACAACATATGCTCGACGCCCGCCTTAAAAAATTTGCTATAAAGCTATAAATAAAAAGTCCGCTAATTCACATTAGCGGACTTACAATGCTTTTACGCATTTTTGCTACATAGCTAATTATTGAGCTACAGAGTCAGTAGCAGTAGTGTCAACAACAGCAACAGTGTCAACAACAGCAACTGTATCAACAGCTACAGAATCAGTAGCAGGAGCTTCTTCAGCAGCTTTAGGAGCACAAGAAGCAACAGCGATAGCTACAGCAAAAAATAAAAATACTTTTTTCATTCTTTTAAACGTTTAAAAATTTAACTTATTTGTTTTGCAATTCAAAATCGCGACAAAATTACAGCATTTCTTGATATCTTGTATCATTTTAGACAATTATTTTTCAAAATATTTGTGTTAAAACTACATTTTGTCGATAATTTATTGATTTTCGGCAATTTTGTTTGAATTAACACCTGTAGAATACAGATATCGCTTGATACTTTTTTTGGGAGTTTTTTCAAATTCATGCGGATATAGCTTAATTTTCGAAATCGTTTCGTAAGCCGCCACCATCGAATTCAGTGTTTTTCGGTTTTCCTCCATCAACTCCTCCAGTTTTTTATGATCTACATTTTCGGCATCAACAGCCTCATAATCGGGATACACAAGTGCCACTAATTTTTTATCGCTTTCAATTACCAAACTTTCGAGCACGTATGGCATATTATTTAATTTCGCTTCAATTTCTTCGGGATAAATATTTTGTCCGCTTGCGCCTAAAATCATTGTTTTATTGCGACCACGAATAAATATATTTCCATCCCTGTCTACTGTCCCTAAATCGCCGGTATGCAGCCAGCCATCTTCATCCAGAATGGCACGGGTAGCTTCTTCATTTTTATAATAACCGGTCATCACGTTTTCTCCACGCACGCATATTTCACCAATGCCAGTCTCCGGATTCGGGTCGTCTATTTTCGCCTCCATCACATCAAGAATCTTTCCGGCCGACTTGGGCACAAAAACTTTGTTATTAGCATAACTTATAAGCGGTGCACATTCAGTCATTCCATAGCCAATCGTAAACGGAAATTTTATTTTTGTAAAAAAAGCCTCCACTTCGGCATTCAGAGGAGCTCCACCTATTACAATTTCTGAGAACTCACCTCCAAACGCATCAATTAGTTTTTTTCTGATTTGCGAAAGGATAGTAGTATCCAAAAACGGGATACTCAACACCCATCGCATTGATGGTTTGGCAAGCAAGGGTTGAATTTGCTTACGATATATTTTTTCGATAATCAAAGGTACGAGAAACACAACATTTGGCTTAATTTCGGCAAATGCTGCAAGTAGTATTTTGGGCGATGGTATTTTACCAACAAAGTGAATATGACAACCCGCAACGGTTGTTGTCAGAAAATCGAAAGCACAGCCATAAGCATGCGCCAGTGGTAAAAACGAAAGTATGCGATACAAAGGTGCCACCAAACCGGTACGTAAACCAAAGGTAATATTTCCGGCTAATGCATTTCCACTGGTCATTACACCTTTACTAAAACCTGTTGTTCCCGAAGTGTAGTTTATTGATACAAGGTCTGTGTTTGGTTTATCTATATATCGAACATGATCCTTATGAAAACCATGCGAATATTTAGCATGGAATAAACTATTGATATAATCGGGTTGTAAGTATTTCAGAACCAACTGCTCATACACTTCATTTTCTGCAAGTTCAGGTTTTGGCTCCTTATTCAGCAAAGTGATACAATTAAAATTAGTCAACGAAAACACAGCCTTAACCGTTGTAAGTTTCTCTTCTTCCAAAGTTTCCCATATATTATCGCTTGAAAAAAGTAATTTCGACTCAGAATGATTCGAAATATGATGTATATCATTCGGATTAAAATCCTGCAGAATCGGCACAATTACGGCCCCATAAGTAACAGTGGCTAAATATGTTATAGCCCAATTGGCGCTATTACGGCCTATTAGTGCCACCTTATCGTTTTCCTTTAACTG
Source organism: Paludibacter sp. (assembly GCA_048859825.1). Lineage (GTDB taxonomy): Bacteria > Bacteroidota > Bacteroidia > Bacteroidales > Paludibacteraceae > Paludibacter. Next base: position 1,796 of record JBLIZK010000500.1, on the reverse strand, counting down.
GCATTGCTGAAATAAAATATGTAACCTGGCAACCCGTTTAGCCACATCGGCATATGTAAGTGTTAGTTCTTCACCATAATTGCTGTAAGCGGGTAAATCCCAGTTTTTACGAAACGAATCTTCGAATAATCGAATAAAATTCTCCTGTATCATGTTATAAAATAGTAATAGAGTGGCAAATATATTCAAAATACTACACATATAAAAACAGAATGTGCAGTATTTACAAAAACCGCCCTAAATGCAATTTATACATATTTGTAATTGTTATATATTTTACATAAATAATATAAATTATTTATATATTTGCAATGACACACAAAGGCTATTTATTTGTTTTTTAGCATATTACAAAATCATTTCATTCTGGCACAATGATTGATAAAGTTTACAAAAGTTTCCTTATTAAGCCAAAATCAAAAAATAATTATTCGCAGTATAAAGAAAATGTTTTACAATTTAACTATTATCCAATGAAAAAAGTTATTTCTATTTTAATTGTTTTTTTTACTCTCGTACCAAACAAAACCACTAGTCAAACACAAGCTCCGGGACTCGACGTATTGGGCTATGGCTATGATGTATTTGGAAACTTTGCTGACCAAAAAAGCAAAAAGCGTTATTGTTTGTTCAAGTATGCAAATTATTCGGAAACACCTATTGGTTCGTACACTTACAAAGTACCACAGTATGTCATTCTTGAAAACATCTCAAACCATCTTGTAAAAACAGTTTCAGGTGAGAGCATTCGTGATTATGCTCGAAGTCTTTCCTCTGAAGCCGGATTCAGTGGCGAAACCATGTTCTTCAAAGGCTCGGTAAATGCCTCGTACAGCAACAGTATCACAGGAAATGAACAAAAGTTCTACTTTACCTACATGGATGCCAATACCAAATGGCGCGTTTCGTTCGATGAGAGAGATTTACCTATGCTTAAAACAATTTTAGATCCCCGTTTTAAGCAGGATCTTGAAACTTTAGATCCTATAACTCTATTCGATACGTACGGAACACACTATATTGCAAGTGCATACCTTGGTGGTCGCGCCGACTTCAATTCGGTTTCAGTTATTTCCAGCCAAACAAAAACCCAGGATATCTCAGTTGCAGTAGAGGCATCGTATAAAGCTGTAAGTGGAAACATTAAAGTTGATACTAAAACAGCCCAAACACTTTCAGACGCAAAAACCACCACAAAACTCACCGTTACCGGAGGCAATTCGCAGTATGCCAACAACATCAACGACCCCGAAACATATCGACTATGGGCTGATGGCATTGAGAAAATGCCGGTTTTATGCGATTTCGACAAAAACAGTTTAAAGCCAATCTGGGATTTTTGTTCAAATCCTTCCCGAAAAGCAACATTAATTGAGGCTTTCAAATCATTGTGTGCAAAAAATCCGCTACCGGCAGCTATGGCAAACCTGAATGCTGTAAACAACAATGCTTATATGATTAAAAACAAAGCCACCGGAACTTTTTTTGACTTTGCTGGCTACAACCCCACAAACTCAAAAGCAGGCGACAAACTATTTGTGTTTGGTTATGACAACAATAGCATAAAAGGACAGGGATTTGACAGGGTTTATCGTTTTGAAACCTGCGAAACAGAACCGGAATATACGTATATACGACCACAACATACCAATTTAGTACTCGACATTACCGGTGGTGTTATAAACCCGGGAACACAAATTCAACTCTGGGGTTTAAACAAGTCGATATCTCAACAATTCAAGTTACAACCTGTCGATGGAGAAAACAATACATATTTTATAAAAACCAAAAACAAC
>JBLIZK010000499.1:0-16130 GCA_048859825.1 Paludibacter sp. | reverse complement strand
GGATCAGCATTACGTGAATAAACTGGCTAAAGGTGCTGTAATAACGATATGTATAGAGCCCGATTATGAATTTAACGACCGAAGTGGTATGTCGACCAGCAGTCGGAAAAAAGCCATTGAACTATGGCAAACCGATGTCCCCAACGGCGACCGCGAAAAGCAAGCCAAAACCCTGTTTTGTTTTGAGAACCCACCGGGAACAAAATATGTAAGTGGGTCGCAGGATTCGATTGGTATTGTGATGCCCGGAATGAACTATTTGCTCTACGATAATGATTACTGGCCGGTAAAAATAGATAACAATGTGGACAATGATTTACTTGCCTGGATTGAAAGTCGTATTTGGATGGTACCACTTTACCCACGGGCGGCCGAATATGATGTGCTGGCCAATACAAACATTGATACTGAAGGAGCAATACGATTGGCCGAAGCAGCCGATGAATGTTATAATGCAATTTTGGCCAAAGATGCCAGTGCTACAGGTGCTGCCATTACAAAAAGTTTTCAGGCACAGATTGCCATGTTCCCGAATATGGTGAACGATGATATAATGCAACAGATTGAATTACTGAAAGATGATGCATTTGGCTGGAAAGTAAGCGGTGCTGGTGGTGGTGGTTATTTGATTTTTTTTAGCGAAAAACCTATACGTAATGCAATACAAATACGAATCCGACGTTAATACATTAATTAGTTGAGGTGAGTATTGGATTGTGAAGTTGAAAAATTATATGAAGTATGAAAATTATTGATAATGAGATGTTGTCTGCACTAAGTCGACAGGCTAGTCAGAGTGAGCGTTTACGAAAAAACTATAACCTGCATTTATCGCTGAACGATAATGTACAAAGGCTTCTTAATGCTCTCGAACCGGGTACTGATGTGCCCGTTCACAGGCATACCGAAACCGACGAAACATATGTCCTGCTCAGTGGTGCGTTGAATGTATTGATATTTAACGACGAAATGGAGTTAACTAAAAAGGTACAGCTCGACCCCGCAATTGGTAAATATGGTATTTCGATTCCTGCCGGTGTTTGGCATAGTATAGAGGTACTAAAAAAAGGAACGGTAATTTTTGAGGTGAAGGAAGGGCCCTATACACCCCTTGAATCGAAAGATATTTTAAAAGTACATCAGCTTATATAAACCGAAAAGTCGGGTATTTCAGGGGCAAAGATATATTTGCCATTTTCGAAATCGACTTTACAGGCTATGTGTTGCAGTCCGTTACTTACAATCAAATAATTCACTTGTAATTTGGAGTTGTAAGTAGCTGCCTGATCAAAAGTTTCCTGCGAGAGAGTTACTGTGGGTGCTTTAAACTCAATAATAATAATTGGCTGCTTTTGCTGATTGTAAACTACAGCATCGCATCGTTTTTTCAGTCCGTTTAATTCAATTTGGGTTTCGCAGGCAATATATCCTTCCGGAAAGTTTTTTTTATCAACAAGAAATCGTAAAAAATTTTGTCGAACCCACTCCTCAGGGCTTAAAGCTACCATTTTCTTTCTGAATGGATCGAAAATATAGGGTTTGCCTGCTTTGTTTTTTACCCTGAAAGTATATTCGGGTAAATTCAATTTCCACATTTTTATTAATTTTGTTACCGAAAAGAATTATATTACTGCTAATATACAATATCTTTGGCGAATAATTTTCGGATATTACTTTAATTTGTAAAATTTAAAAGACTTATGAGCATGAAATCGAAACGCGATATTGTGGAGAACTGGCTGCCGCGCTATACCAAACGCCCCCTCGAAGAATTCACTGAATATATATTGCTGACTAATTTTAATAATTATGTGGAGCTTTTTGCTGAATGGTACGGGGTGCCTGTTTTGGGACGCGATGGTACCATGATAAACGCTTCGGCCAATGGGATAACCATAATTAATTTTGGTATGGGTAGTCCGAATGCGGCTATTATTATGGATATACTTTCGGCCATCGAGCCAAAAGCAGTATTGTTTTTGGGTAAGTGTGGTGGTTTACGCGATAAAAATAAAATTGGCGATTATATTTTACCAAGTGCTGCAATAAGGGGCGAAGGAACCTCAAATGATTATTTTCCGCCGGAAATTCCGGCACTACCTGCATTTAGTTTGCAACGTGCTGTGTCGTCCAACATTCGTGATTTTGGTAAAGATTATTGGACAGGTACAGTGTATACAACGAACCGCCGCGTGTGGGAGCACGATATAAAATTCAGAGATTACCTTAAAGCTACCCGAGCTATGGCAATTGATATGGAAACAGCCACCTTGTTTTCGGTAGGTTTTTACAATAGCATACCTGTAGGTGCATTGTTGCTGGTGTCGGATATGCCATTACAGGCAGATGGTATTAAAACTTCCGAAAGCGATAAAAAAGTAACCTCAAATTTTGTTGAAGAGCATATTAAAATTGGCGTAAAGGCTTTATCATCGTTAATGAATAATAGTAAAACTATCCGGCATTTGCGGTTCGAATAATCCCGATTTCTCCCATTCTTCAATCTTCAATTTTTTGACTTCTATTTTCATTAATGGCAAAACAAGGTGTGTCTTTTGAGCAGGTAATGAGTGATTTGCGTCGTAAATCATATCATCCGGTGTACTTATTAACGGGCGAAGAGGCCTATTATATCGATTTAATTTCCGATTACATTCAATACGAAGTGCTGGATGAGAGTCAGCGCGAATTTGATTTGTTGGTAATGTACGGGAAGGATACCGAAATAGAGATGATAATCAATGCTGCAAAACGCTATCCGATGATGTCGCCCTATCAGGTTGTAATTGTAAAAGAGGCGCAGCATATCAAAAACTGGGATCCTATTCAGTTTTATTTATCAAACCCGCTGAAAACAACAATACTTGTTTTTGCCTACAAGTATGGAAGTCCGGATAAACGTAAAAAATGGGTGGCCGATATTGCCAAACAAGGTGTACTCTTTGAATCGGAAAAACTGCGCGATTACGAAATGACAAGCTGGATTAACAATTATGCCAAACAAAAGTCGGCAAAAATTGAGGTGAAGGGTGTTGAGATGCTGATAGAGTTTTTAGGTACCGACCTAAGTAAGGTTGCCAACGAAATGGATAAATTGCTGCTAACCTTACCTGCAGGTAATCCGGTTATTACACCTGAGCATATCGAAAAAAATATTGGTATAAGCAAGGATTTTAATGTATTTGAATTGCAGGATGCGTTGATAGAGCGAAATGCACTCAAAGCTAACCGGATTATCCGGTATTTTGGCGATAATAAGCGCAATAACCCTATGGTAATGTATTTACCACAATTATTTACGCTATTTTCGAACTTGATGATTTATCATTATTTGTCGGATAAAAGTCAGGCAGCAGTAGCTTCGGAGCTGAAAATTAATCCTTATTTTGTAAAAAAATACGAGTTGGCTGCCCGCAATTTCGGAGCCTGGAAAACAATGAATATCATTAGCTGGATACGCGATGTGGATGCCCGTTCGAAAGGTGTAGAAAGTAATAATGTGGACGATGTGGAGTTAATGAAAGAATTGGTCTTTAAAATCATACATTAAGAATACCGCACAATTTCTCTTTATATCAGCAATTCCGCTTTTGTGTAATAAATAATACTGCATTTATGTAGTATTATTTTTTTTGTCACAAAACCAGCCTGATTTGTTAACCTCAAAAACTATCCTGAATTTTTTATTACATACTCCTTTTCATTTATAGCAGGGAAATCTATTTTGGATCATAGCTGATTTGATAATTCCTACATCTAAACTCTTCGTATTAACACATATTAACACGTTCTCTAACTCCTTTCGTCTTCGATATCGAATACAGTTTCTTCATTTTCAAAGATTTATTCTTTTTTTCTTCGTTTTTGATAAGTCAGACAATTAATTACCAAATGCTTGTTTTTGCTTGAATTTAGTGTTATATTAGGGTATAAATAGTTGATAATTAGTATTTAAGATATTTGTATTGGTGGTGGAACTAATTGCTATATTATGAAAATATTCTACTACAAATGTTTTTACATAAAATGAAATTATCACTACATGTAATGTAATAATATGTTTAGTAGGATTTGATAACTGTTAAACTTTGTAGAGGCGATAAATTTAAAAAATTCAATTTCATGAAGACTTTTTTACCAGATCAATCTAATCAGGTTTTAACACCGGATTTAGCCCCAAATGAGCTTTTAAAGAATTTAGAGCGATTGAATACTCTTTCGGCACAATCACGTTCGTATGCATGGGAAATCAATTTAAATGGTCTGTTTACATATATGAGTCCGGTTGTGGAAATTGTATTGGGTTACAAACCCGAACAATTAGTGGGCAAAAAGTACTTCTATGATATTTTAAATCAGCGCCAACGTGAGCGGGTAAAAAGAGAAGCCTTTGAAATAATTAAGCAACATCGTTCATTAACCAACTTCGAAAAAGTTGTGGACAGAGCAGATGGTACAGAGTTATGGGTGGCTACAAATTGTAAACCACTGTTTGATGAAGATGGAAACCTACGGGGTTATATGGGTAGTGACACCGATATATCGGTACAAAAACAAATGCAGCAAAAAATGGAAGAGGCTATTCAGATAGCTGAGAATTCTGCTAAAGCTAAAGAAACCTTTCTGACAAATATGAGCCACGAAATTCGTACTCCACTCAACGTAATTATTGGTATGATTCGTGAAATTGGCAAAGAGGCCTTAACTGCAAATCAAAAGATATACCTGAAACATGCTGAATCATCCTCCTTTCATTTATTATCGATAGTAAACAATGTGCTGGATATGTCGAAAATAGAAGCTGGTGAGTTCAAACTCGATATTAAAGATTTTAGTTTGTCGGCCGTATTGAGTAATGTGAAAAGTATTTTAAGCTCCAGGGCCAATGGTAAGAAAATTGACTTTAAGGTTGAATGTTCTGATAATATTGCCAAAGCGCTCCGTGGCGATTCTTTACGATTAAGTCAGGTGTTGATAAATCTGTTGGGAAATTCAATAAAATTCACTGATAAGGGTTCTGTAGTGTTAAAAGTTAATTTGCTGTCGGACAACAGTGAAATTCAGAAAGTAAGTTTTGAGGTGGCAGATACGGGAATAGGAATGTCGGAAGAATATTTAAAGCGAATATTCAAAAAGTTTACTCAGGAATATGATGCATCAAACAGAGCCTACGAAGGAACTGGTTTGGGTATGAGCATTTCAAAACAAATAATTGAAATGATGGGCGGCCAAATAGCGATAAACAGCAAAAAAGGACAAGGAACCAATATTTCGTTTTCAATAGACTTTCCGGTGGGAATTGAAGAAAACTTGATAGTAATTGATAAAAATACAAGAAGTTATGATATATCGGGTACGCGGGTTTTATTGGTGGAAGACAATGAAATGAACCGTTTCATTGCACGACAGAGTTTACTTCAGGCAAAATGTATATTAACGGAGGCAATAAATGGGAAAGAAGCAATTGATATTTTACGTACAAAACAATTCGATTTGATATTAATGGATATTCAAATGCCCGAAATGGATGGCGTGGAAGCAACAAAAATTATTCGTGAAGAATTAAACCTGAAAACTGCGATTATTGCCTTGACAGCTAATGCTTTTAAGCACGACATCGATTTATACATGAGCATCGGAATGGATGATTACCTTATCAAACCATATAAAGAAGAAGAACTTTTTGCAAAAGTAGAACAAATAGTACGCCTTCGAAAGGGAAATGCCAAAGGTAAGGAGTTGAAAATAAGTAATAATGCAGAAAAATCGGATGTCAGACATTTGTATAGTTTGAGACAAATTGAAGTTATTTCGGGTGGTGATAAAAAGTTTGTAGCTACTCTGATAGCCATGTTCCTGAAATTATCGGATGAAACTATACAACTACTAAACGAGGCTTTAGAATCCAATAATATTGAACAAATAAAAAGGCTTGCCCATAAAATTAAACCAAGTTTGGATAACCTGGAGGTGAATGATTTACACAACGAAATTCGTTTGCTGGAACAATATAATCCGGTTACTGATTGCCCTGATAATCTTCGCACTGTGGTTAGGCTGGTTACACGGATTTTAACCGAAGTCAATTCAAAACTACGTACTGAGAATTTGTAATAGCTCAACGAAATTTAATTAAATAATTATTAGTATGACACTGGAATTTTATAGCTATTTGTTTATTGTTACGGCAGTAATTACACTATATATGTCGTATCTGGCTTTAATTAATAAAAAGAGCCAGGCTAATAATTCGTTGAGTTATTTGCTACTAGCTGTAAGCATATGGTCGTTGTTCTACGGTCTGGAACTGAAATCAGATAATTATTATCAAATTATTGTATTTGTATGTTTAGAATATCTGGGAATTGCTACAATACCAGTACTTTGGTTAATATTTGCATTGATGTACACCGGAAAAGATTCCTGGTTAACACGACAAAAAGTAATTGCCATATTAATAATACCAATTATTACAATTACAGCTGTAGCTACAAACAAATTTCATCACCAGTTTTATACCTTTAGTGAAATTGCAAAGGCCGGTGATTATTATTATCACTCGTTTGAACCAGGAATATTTTATTGGATACATATTGTTTATTCATATTCAATAATCTTTGTTGGTATTGCAGGAGTGGCTGTTTATATCAGTAAAGTATCTAAGGACAACAGAGGAAGGGTTTTACTTATATTTTTAAGCTCAATAATTCCTTATTTATTTAGTTTACTATACATAGCCAATATTCGCCCTGAAGGAAATATTGATTTAACTCCGTTTGGTTTTCTGATAATGGGTATATTGTTGTTGTCGGGAGCATTTAATAAAGATTTGCTTGATATTAAACCACTGATTATTAACTCGTTATTTGATAGTGTGCCCGATGCTATCATTGTGGTCGATGTTAATGGTGAAATGTGTAGCATTAATCCTTCAGCAGCCAATATGTTATCGTCCGGTATCCTTTCGAAAGATAACTTGCATGAAATTTTACATTCCGAAGCTTACATACAGAGTTTGAATAACAATAGTGTATATATCGAAACTCAGATAGGCAATAAAACGTACCGTGTTCAACGAACCGATGTTGTAAACAAAAGAGACGACCTAATGGGTACTATGTATTTGATTGGCGATATTACCCGTGAAAAAGATTACCGTATTGCGCTTGAAAAGAGCGAAGAGCAATACCGTCTGCTATTTGAAAATGCTCAGGAGGCTATTGTTGTGGTACAGGATAAAAAAATTGTATTTTTTAATCCGATGTTGGAGGAGTTAAGTGGCTATACACATAAAGAGTTAACCGGAATGGATGTAGCTCAGTTAATAAGCCCGATGGACATACATTTATTGGTTAATTTTTACGACACAGCAGCTTTGGGTGGGATTCCAGATTCAAAACCTCAGTTCAGATTGAAAAACAAGAATGGAAATTATTGTTGGGTTGAATTCAGCTGGATTTTAATTCAGTGGAACAATAGCAAAGCAGGTTTACTATTTGTGAACAATGTAAACCGGGAAAAGCAAGCCGAGAACATGAAAGAGCTTTTGTTGAAAATATCGAATACCTATATCAATGCTCCTGTTGAAGATTTTGATGAAATAGTAAATGATTCGCTTCGTGAAATGGGGGAATATGTTAATTCGGATAGAAGCTATATTTTTGATTATGACTGGCAATTAAATGTTTGCAACAATACATATGAATGGTGTGCTCCCGGTATTATTGCCGAAATTGATAATTTACAACAGGTACCGCTTGATTACATGACTGAGTGGGTTGAAACACATAAAAGAAGCGAAGCCCTGCTTATTGATAATGTACAATTATTGGATAAAGATAGTAAAGTAAGAGAAATTCTGGAGCCACAGGGTATCAAGAGTTTAGTAGTTATTCCACTCATCAATGGTCTTGAATGTATAGGTTTTGTAGGTTTCGATTCGGTAAAGGCATACCATAGTTATACCGAAAAAGAAATTGTGCTTTTAGAGCTTTTCTCAAAAATGATTGTAAACCTTATAAACCGCAAAGCTGCCGACGATTTGATTAAGGAACAGATAAATGTACAGCACCTGATTAATTTTGTATCGTCAGAACTGGTAAGTGTAAACAATCAGAATATTGATGAAAAAATCAGATTGATTCTACGTCAAACAGGTACTTTTTTTAATGCGGATCGCAGTTATATTTTGCGCTACAGCGAAAATTCAGGCTTCGAAACCAATACACATGAGTGGTGTGATAATGGTGTTCCATCGCAGAAGGATTCTATTGTAAATGTTGACCTGAATCAGTTTCCATGGTGGAAAGAGCAAGTCCGTAAAATGGATTTTATATACATTAAAGATACTTCATTGTTACCGGATTCAGCCCTAATAGAACGTACAGAGTTTCAGCGTCAGGGAATCAAAACATTGTTGTGCTTTCCAATAATTAAGAGTGGTATTTTAATTGGTTTTTTTGGTTTTGATAGTGTACAGAAAACCAGAATATGGTCGCAGGAGCAAGTAAGTATTACCGAAACTCTGGCTAATATTATAGGTGATGCATTGATAAAAGTAGAGAATGATATTGAACTTATTCGCTCAAAAGAATTAGCTGAGGCGGCCAGTGTCGCCAAATCAAATTTCTTGTCCAATATGAGTCATGAGATACGGACGCCTCTAAACGGTGTAATTGGTTTTACTGAACTACTAAGGAATACATCGCTTACAAAAGTTCAAAAGGATTATTTGGATAACACAATAACATCGGCCAATACATTACTGGCTGTAATCAGCGACATACTCGATTTTTCAAAAATTGAGTCGGGTAAAATGGAGCTTGAGTCAATAAAAACTGATATTATACAGTTATTCGAAAATTCAACGGATATTATCAAAGTTACAGCAGCGCAAAAAGGATTGGAGTTATTATTGAATATTAATCCTGAAATACCTCGCTTTGCATATATTGATCCAATAAGAACCAAACAGATTTTGGTAAATCTGCTAAGTAATGCAGTGAAATTTACGCATTTTGGCGAGATTGAATTAGGACTTAAATTCGAAGCAATAGATGAACAGCAGGGTAATTATATGGTTTATGTTCGCGATACTGGTATAGGAATTAAGGACGAGGATAAATCTAAGCTTTTCAAAGCATTTTCACAGGCCGACACATCCACTACGCGACGGTACGGTGGTACAGGTTTGGGGTTAACCATATCAAACTCACTTGCAATGCAAATGGGAAGTAATATAAGTTTTGAAAGTGAATATGGAAAAGGTACAACTTTTAGTTTCACTATTGTATGCGATTATAATTATGGGCTTAAACCCGATTATAATCATATTGAAAACCTTAACTCTGTATTGGTAATTGATGATAATGTAAATAATTTACAGATTCTGGAACATACTTTCAGGCACTGGAATGTAAAATATACCGGTGTAAGTGGTGGAGCCGAGGCTATAGAACTTTTAAAATCGAAGGCGACATTCGATTTAATTATTGTGGATTATCATATGCCCGATATGGATGGACTTGAAACGATAAAGTATATACGGGAATTATTGCATTTTGATAACAGAGAGCAACCTATTATAATGCTCCACAGCTCGTCGGACGATATAGTACTCTACGAAAAAGCTAAAGAACTGAATGTGCGCTACCTGTTAAACAAACCGGTTAAAACTGATGAGCTTTACACCTATCTGAATAACATGAAACAAAATCACAGGTTTGACCATGGTTATCAAAAGACAGAAGTTGATGAACAGGTATTTCAGCATATCAATGCCGAATTATTTAAAATTTTAGTTGTGGAAGATACAGCAATGAATATGATTCTCATAGGAAATATGTTGCGCACAATGGTGCCAGGTGTTACCATAAACGAAGCTGTAAACGGAATTGATGCAATTCAGAAGTTTAAGGCAGATACTCCTGATTTGGTACTCATGGATGTACAAATGCCTGAACTGGATGGATTAGAGGCTACCAGACAATTGCGTAAACTTCCAAACGGTAAAACAGTACCTGTAATTGCACTGACTGCCGGAGTCTCAAAAGAAGAACGTGAATTGTGCTTTAACTCGGGTATGAACGATTTTTTATCAAAACCTATCAGCAAAACCGACCTCTTTAAAATAATATCAAACTATTTAAGTGATTCTGTAGCTACGGGAAGTGCCGAACACAAATTTGAGTCGGACCTGAAATGCTTTGACAAAGATAAGCTTTTGGAAAAAACGGGTAATGAGGAGCTTCTGAATACTCTATTAATGATGGCCAAAGATGAATACCCTAAATATATCTCTGAACTTAAAACAGCAATTCTCGAGAAAGATAATGACAGAATTAAATACGAAGCTCATAAACTGAAAGGCAGTGCCCTTAATATGGAGTTCCTTCGGTTAGGCAGTTTAGCATTGCAAATTGAAAAAAGCAGTTTAAGTAATAATGCTGATTTACACTATATAACCTTACTTGAGAACGAATGGCTGGAGTTGATAAAGTGTTTCTAAACCAAGATGTGTATGACGTATTATTGCAATAAAAGTTAAGAAATATAAGTATGAATATGTATAATTTCGATATAATTGACCTTCAAACCATGATTAACAATCATGATAGTTTGGTATGGATGAAGGATCTGGATGGCAGGTTTATTACCGTAAACGAAAGCTATGCAAAGCATTTAGGTGTTAGTGTAAGCGATGTTGTGGGAAAAACCGATTATGATTTTTACCCTAAAGAAGCTGCAGAGAAATACCGACAAAATGATAATGAGCTCATTACCAATGGTAAAGCAATGAGTTTGGAAGAGGAGATTGATATGCCGGGAGGAAAAATTGTTACTATTACATACAAAACGCCCTTACTCGATTTGAACCATAATATTATAGGTACAATTGGGTACAACAGGGAAATTACTGACATAAAAAGGACAGTAATTGAACTAAAACGTATGTCAGTGTTGCAGGATTTACTGGTAAAACTGGCCATGCGAAATATTAGTTTAACCCGTGATGAATTTGACGAAAATATTTCCACTTCGTTAAAAGAAATTAGTGAATTTGTGGATGCCGACAGAGCTCTGATATTTAATATTAACTGGATTGATAAAAAAGCCTACTGTAGCAATGAGTGGCATTCAGATAAGCTTAGCTCTGTTAAAAGTGAGCTTGACTTTATACGATTTGATGATATCCATTCATGGATAAAAAACCACGCCAAGGGTGAACAGTTTTATATTCAGGATTTAGACAAGTATTTGGGCGAAAGTCATGAAGTTTTAAAAAAACGAGGAATAAAAAGTTTAATATCAGTACCGTTTTTTATTGGTTTTGAGTGTGCCGGCTTTATCTCTTTTGATTCAATCCGGAAAATTCATCAATACACACAAAAGGAAAGAGAATTGCTCGAAGTTTTCGGGAAAATCTATGCCAGTTTAATTCAACGATTTGAACTGGAACAAACTCTACTTAACGAAACCGAAGCGGCACGTAAAGCCAATCAGGCAAAATCAGAATTCTTAGCCAATATGAGTCACGAGCTACGTACACCGTTGAATAGTGTAATTGGCTTTTCGGAGTTGTTGTTTCAAACAAATCCGGATAACGTGCAGCACCAATACATAAGCGCTATCAATACAAGTGCTTCCACATTGTTAAATGTAATAAATGACATACTGGATTTTTCTAAAATTGAAGCTGGCAGACTGGAAGTTGAGCCTGTAAAAACAGAGATATTAAGTCTGCTGAACAATTGTATGAGCATTGTAAGTCATAATGCAGAGAAAAAAAATCTGGAGTTGCTGTTAAGCATTTCTGAGTCCTTGCCCCGAACACTTTATGTCGATCCGGTTCGGTTAACGCAGATACTTACTAATTTACTAAATAATGCTGTAAAATTCACATCAAAGGGCGAAGTGGAACTAAAAGTAGAATTTGAGAGATTGGATGCTGATTATGGAAAATTCACTTTTGCAGTTCGCGATACTGGAATAGGCATAAAAGAAGAACAAAAAGCAAAACTATTCAAAGCCTTTTCGCAGGCCGATACATCCACTACACGCAAATTTGGAGGTACAGGGCTGGGATTAACCATTTCTGAAATGCTGGCAAAAAAATGCAGAGCACAATCAGTTTTGAAAGTACCGAAAACCTGGGCTCTACTTTTTACTTTTCAATCAACACTAAGTGTGATTTATCACAACTGGTATTTGAACATAAAATGTCCGGTATTGAAAAAGTGCTCATAATTGACGATAATTTAAGCAGTTGCGAGAATATTCGTAAAATGTTAAACAATATGGGCGTAGAATCAGTAATCTGCGAGAGCCCTTCCGAAGCCATTTTCCTTTTGCAAATGGGTAATAACTATGATGCGATATTGGTTGACAATCATTTGCATCCGTATTCAGGGACAGAAGCCATCAGATATATCTGCCAGAAACTGGCGGTTCCTGTTTCGCATTTTGAATTTGTGTTATTACACAACGCTACCGACGATTTTCAGTTTTTCAATGACAGTGAGCAATTAGGTATTAAGTACCTGATTCGAAAACCATTGAATTTAGATGAGTTCTATAATATGTTATCTACAGTAGTTAATCAAAAGAAATCACAATCAATGAAACCAGAGAAAATAACCGAAGAAACAACATTGAATAAATACATGAAAATTTTGGTTGTTGACGATGATATGTTAAACATGATGCTGGCCAAAGCTATGTTGTTAAGCTTAAATCCGAATGTGAGTATTGATGAGGCCTACAATGGCCTAAAAGCTTACGAAAAGGCAATCTCCAACGAATACGATATTATTTTCATGGATGTACAGATGCCCGAAATGGATGGAAACGAAGCTACACTGCAGATTAGAAAATACGAGGCTGAAAGAGATATTCATACTTTAATAGTAGGCTTAACGGCCGGAGCTTTGGCCGAAGAACGAGAAAAGTGCCTGCATGCCGGAATGGATGTGTTTCTGACAAAACCCATTGAAAAGGAAAAACTGAAAGAAGTGATGCAAGGAGTATTGAGTTGAAACAATTTAAAATCTAAGTGAAATGAATGCATATAATATTCTGATTATTGACGATAATCCGATGAATTTGGTGCTCACATCAAAGATTCTTGAAGGATTTGGGTATTCTGTTCGTACAGCGTTAAGTGGTGCTCAGGGGCTTGAGTTAATGACGCAGGAAATGCCTTCATTAATTCTGCTTGACATAAGTATGCCCGATATGGATGGTTACGAAGTCTGTGAGTTAATTAAGAAAAACGAAAAATGGACAGAAATACCAGTTATTTTTCTTACGGCTAATACCATGACGGAAGATTTGATAAAGGGATTTGAAAAGGGTGGGGTGGATTATATTACCAAACCATTTAAAAGTGAAGAGTTATCTGTCAGAGTGAAAACTCACCTTGAATTATATGAGTCGAAAAACGAAATTCTGAAAATGAACAAGCAACGCGATAAGTTATATTCTATTATTGCGCATGATATTCGTTCGCCATTGTCCGGAATTCTACAAACGGTTGATGCCATTGAACAAGGTTATTTCGACCCATCGGGCGAGGATTTTAAGGAAATTATTCATCATCTGAAAATTCGTACGCAGGAGACTACTACATTGCTTAACAGTCTGTTGCAATGGTCGCGTGTGAAAAGTGATAAGTTTGAGATCAATCCG
This sequence comes from Paludibacter sp., assembly GCA_048859825.1. Lineage (GTDB taxonomy): Bacteria > Bacteroidota > Bacteroidia > Bacteroidales > Paludibacteraceae > Paludibacter. The sequence continues at coordinate 2,444 of JBLIZK010000499.1, read as the reverse complement.
TCGCAAACCAATATATATGTAGTAGTGTCAAGTTGCATTCAGCTTTTGCATGCCAATGCTGAGTATAAAAATATCAATATCCATTTCGATTCGAATACCGATGCCATTGCCTGGTGTGACGAAGTATCCATACATACTGTAATACGGAATCTGATATCGAACGCAATAAAATTTACACAATCAAATGGTTCAATCTGGATTAGAACATCACAAACCGAAGACAAAATCCGGATTGAAGTGATTGACACCGGTGTAGGTATGACCAACGATACTATCAGTGCAATTTTTGATAAAAACGAACACCTCACTACTTCAGGAACTAACAACGAACAGGGTACAGGTCTGGGCCTGATGTTGGTAAAGGAGTTTGTTGAAAAAAATAATGGGAAAATTTTTGTGGAAAGTGTCATTGGCAAAGGTTCCACATTTGTAGTTGAACTTCCTGTAATAAAATCAATTTAACATGGAAAACCTTAAATCAAAAATCCTGATTATTGACGACGATCCATTGTATCGACGCTTGTCAAGCTCAATTCTGAGTGAAAGATTTGATGTGTTTACGGTAGAAACACCATCACAGGGCTTTCAGGTACTAAAAGCAAATGCTATTAGCTATGTTATTTGTGATTATATGCTACCCGAGATGAATGGTCTGGAAGTTTTAACACGGATTAAAGCGGACTATCCGCAGGTGGAAGTAATTATGATAAGTGATTCCGGCAATATGGATACAGTAATAGAAGCCCTCAGACGTGGAGCTGTAGATTATTTCAAAAAACCATTTACTCCTGCCGATTTGTGGATGGCTATTGAAAAAACCCAAAAATATGCCGAACTGAAACAAAGCTATCGCTCAGAGAAGAATAAAAACAGCGAGTTGAAGAAGATTGTGGAAGGTGAATTTGGAGTTGAAATTATTGGTGCCTCGAAAATTATCTCGGATATTAAAAATCAGATGCGTATGGTAGCTCAAACGCCCGATACATCTGTTCTTATTTTGGGTGAAAGTGGTACTGGTAAGGAATTGGTGGCACGTGGAATACACAATCTGAGTAAGCGTAAAGAAGAGTTTTTCGGAGCTGTAAATATGTCGGCAATACCCGAAAACTTGTTCGAAAGTGAGTTTTTTGGTCATAAAAAGGGCAGTTTTACCGGAGCATTGGCTGATAAAGCCGGCTGGTTCGAAACGGCTAATAAAGGCACTCTTTTTTTGGATGAAATTGGCGAAATGAGTCCCGTTCTGCAGGTTAAGCTACTTCGTGTACTCGAAGACAGAACCTTTGTGAAGGTGGGGACGCAGACTGCAAATAAGTTTGATATCAGAATCGTATCGGCTACCAATAAACCAATTGAGCAAATTTCTGGTGGAAAGGAGTTTCGTATGGATTTGTTTCACCGTATTGGCACATTTATAATATACTTACCGCCTTTGCGCGAACGTAAAAGTGATATTCCTGAACTGGTTAAGTATTTTGTGGATATGTATTCAAGAAAACTGACAAAAACAATTCATACAATCGATCAAAAAGTGTTGGATATGCTTGAGCAGTATAATTTTCCGGGTAATATACGTGAACTACGTAATATCATTGAACGGGCAGTTATTCTTTGTAACGACACTGAACTGGGTTTGGATTGCTTTAATTTAATGAGTAAGCTAAATGTACAATCATCTGCCGAATATACATTTGATACACTGGATTTGGAAGAAATCGAAAAAAGAACAATTATAAAAGCGCTTGAAATCGCAAATTACAACAAGTCAGAAGCAGCTCGTTTATTAAATATCGAATGGAATGCATTGTACAGGCGTTTGCAAAAGTTTCAGTTATTCACTAAATGACTATTCGAAAATGAAGATAATTAACCGTTATAAAAGAGCTTTTAAAGTTTTGTTGTTTTGTAATGTGCAGATAATCAGTTTGTAGGAGCTTTGGCATCTCCTTTGAAAATAAACTCTAAAAAATAAAAACAAATTAATAACTGATATAAGCAATGAAAAATCAAATTACAAAAATTACAATTTCAGCATTCTTTGCTGTTGCGGTTGTACTTACTTCTTGCATGAACGATAAGTACGACGATTTGAGCAACAATGTCACATTTACCAACTTCGACTTCAAAACAACGGCCGATGTAAATGTTAGCATATCTACATTAAACTCACAAAATTCAGCATTATCGGGAGTTTTTGTAAAACTCTATACCAGAAATCCCTTAAATGCCGATGGAAGTTTAATAGCCGATAGTGAAAACTATCTGATATACAAAGGTGTAACCAATTCTTCAGGTAAGTTGAATTGTAAAATTGCACCTGCTACAACTGCCGATACTTTAACTGTTTTAATCAATTCAATTGGCTTGCCTCAGTTAAACCAATACAAAATTGAATCGAACATGAGTATTACAATTGGTGGCACAAATGCTTCTGTATCCAAAGTAAG
>JBLIZK010000498.1:0-5276 GCA_048859825.1 Paludibacter sp. | reverse complement strand
CAGTAATGAAACGAACACTGAAATATTTTTTAATATTACTTGCCACACAGTGGTTGGGTATTGTACGTGCTGAAGTTGTACCCGCATCGGTTTTTGGACATAATATGGTGTTGTAGCGCAATGTGGAAGTGCCTGTGTGGGGCAAGGCATGGCCGGGCGAAACCATTGAAGTTGTACTGAATAAAATAAAAGTAAGCACACGTGCCGATAAAGACGGAAACTGGATGCTGAAACTACCCAAACAAAAAGCCGGTGGACCATACAAATTAGAAATTATTGCTGATAACATAATTGTTTTTAACGATGTGTATTTGGGTGATGTGTGGTTTTGCAGCGGACAATCCAATATGGATATGACTGTAGCCAAAGAGGACCGCTACTGGTGTGGTGTTACCAATGAAGCAGATGAAGTAGCTGAGGCCAATTATCCCTATATCCGGGTTTTCGATGTGGATTTTACACCTTCGCACCGTTTACAAAATACAGTAAAAGGGAAATGGGAAATTTGTTCGCCGCAAACAGTGGGGCATTTTTCGGCAGTAGCTTATTTTTTTGCCCGTGAAATATACAACAGATATAAAGTGCCGGTAGGCTTAATCACATCGGCCTATGGAGCCAGCACTGCCGAAACATGGATAAGTAAAGAAGCGCTGGAAGCTCATCCGTCGCTGAAACCATTATTGGAGGCTTATACCGCCAAGTGGGATAAATTTGTGGCCGACAGTGCGGTAAGTATGCAAAAATACCGCGACGAAATGTCGAAATACCAGGGCGATTGAGCCGCATTGCAGGCTTCGGCCGGCGATGTAACCGCCAAAAAGCCCAAAGCCCCCCGCCATCCCGATCCATCACTCGACCAGCATAATCCTTATGTATGTTACAATGGTATGGTGGCCGGAATTATCCCTTATGCCATTAAGGGAGCTCTGTGGTACCAGGGCGAATCCAATGGTCCATCGGCCAATTTGTACCGCAAAATAATGGAAACACTTATTGCCGACTGGCGTATGCGTTGGGGGTTGGGCGATTTTCCGTTTTTGTACGTACAGTTGGCTAATTATGGAAAACCAATGTCAAAACCGGTTGAAGATGGCTCGATGATGATTGTACGCGAAGCGCAGGCGCAGAATTTATCCGTGAAAAACACCGGAATGGTAGTGGCAATTGATAATGCAGGCGACGAACCCACCAATATACATCCTAAAAACAAGCAGGACATTGGCTACCGGTTGGCATTGATTGCGCGAGCGAAAGCATATTCCGAAAAAGTTCCCTACTCGGGGCCGGTGTATAAAAACTTCCGGATTGAAGGAACTAAAATTGTACTTAGTTTTGACCAGGTTGGACGAGGATTGGTAGCGAATAAGGGTAAGTTGACCGGTTTTGCTATTTGTGGTGAGGATAAAAAGTGGGTGTGGGCCGATGCCGAAATAAAAGGTAAAACAGTGGTTGTATCATCGGCCGGAATTGAAAAACCTGTAGCGGTGCGCTACTGTTGGGGGACCAACCCGCCCGCCAGCTTAAAAAACAAGGACGGACTGTGGACAACGCATTTCAGAACTGATAATAACGGTCAATAATCGTTTTGAATACGTTATTAAATGTTTAACAAATTGCAGGGGTATTAAAATAATTGTACCTTTGCAGAAATTTTTTTTAGAAAGCGATCATTCACTTTTATGGTAAACAGAGAACTATTACGTACAAAAGTTATTCAAACTCTTTATTCGTACTACAAAGGCAATAATGTGACTCACATGATGGCCGAGAAGGAGTTGTTTCACAATATTGAGCGAACTTACGACTTGTACTTCCAACTACTACAGCTCTCCATTGAAATTACAAATTATGCAACGGAGCGCATTGAAATTAAACGTAATAAATTACGTCCAACACCAGAAGATTTAAATCCTAACACACGTTTTATTGATAACAGCTTTATCCGACAGCTGACAGATAATGTGCAGTTTACAACCTATCTTGCAAAGCAAAAGCTTTCGTGGGTTAATTATCCCGACATTGTAAAAGGATTATTTGAAGATATAGAAGCGTCCGGTTTTTATATCGACTATATGACTGACGAACAACAATCGTACGAAAAAGACAAAGATATCTGGCGCAAAATTTTCAAGAAAATAATACTTGAAAGTCCTGAAGTGGATGCAGCTATTGAGGAACAAAGTATTTATTGGGTGGATGATGTAGAGGTAGTTTTGAGTTTTGTAATCAAAACAATAAAAAGATTTGAAGAGGAAAAAGGTGCAGCACAACCACTTTTGCCGATGTTTAAGGACGATGAAGATGCACTTTTTGCCCGCAAGCTATTGGTAAGTTCGCTCAAACGCGAGGAAGAACTCAGAGGGTTGATTGACGAAAACACCCGCAACTGGGATTTGGACCGCATTGCATTTATGGATATTCTCATTATGCAGGTAGCACTCACCGAAATTCTTGAATTTCCGACAATACCTGTGAATGTGACACTGAACGAATACATTGAAATAGCTAAAAAATACAGTACAGTAAAGAGTGGCACATTTATTAATGGGGTACTCGATAATATTGTAGGAAAGTTTAAAGCCGAAAACAAACTTATTAAAGTAAAAACCTTCGGCGATCATAAGTAATATTTTTTTGCTATATTTGCATCGAAAGCACTTTAAAAAGCTTTCAGATACGCATAGCTTGCTATGCACATTTATCAAATTAAACATTAATAATAAAAACAGTCATTTATGTCGTTACTAAGTATTTTATTACAAGCTCCGGCAGCCGGAGGTGCCAGCAGTTATTCAGGTATATTAATGATGGTGCTTATATTTGTGGTTTTCTATTTCTTTATGATCAGACCACAACAAAAACGCCAGAAAGAAATTAAAAAACAACGCGAAGCAATGAAAGCCGGTGATGCAGTAGTTACTTCGGGCGGAATTTACGGTAAAGTGAAAGACGTAAAAGAAACAACTGTGATTGTGGAAATTGCAGAAAATGTACGTATTAAGGTCGACAAAAACTCTGTTTTTGCTACTGCTGAAGATATTCAGGGTCAGACTAAATAAACTTACTCAAAATGTCTGAAAACAGAATGAAAGCGTTCGTCGGGCATTATCTTACTAAGCTTAAAACGTTCTTTTTTTCAAAGAATGTTTTAAGCTTTTTGGTCTTTTTGGTACTTTCGTTCTTGTTTTGGTTTATCAATACGCTCGATAAAGAGCGTCAGGTAACGCTCACCATACCTGTACGGTACAATCAGTTACCTCACGAAATGGATATTACCAATGCTAATTCGTCGGTAGTACAGGTTACGGTGAAGGATAAAGGACTAAATTTGCTAAACTATTCCGAAGCTACTTTAAGTCCGATCACGATTGACTTAAACCGGAATTTCTATTCGAGAGGGAAAATTGTGGTTACAAATAGTGAGTTAAAGGCAAAATTATCAGTCGCTTTACTCTCATCAACATCCATACTATCGGTAAAGCCCGACTCATTACTGCTTGTGTATGAGAGGCTATCGGCAAAAAAACTACCTGTTCAACTTGAAGGTAAGATTGATTTGGCACAGCAGTATGTGTTGAGCGATAAGATAACAATTGTACCCGATTCGATTCTTGTTTATGGTTCAGCACGTGATTTAGCCAGGTTAAACACTGTAAATACGGAGCCATTACAGCTAAAAGAACTGGATGAGGATGTTGAAAAGACACTACACTTACAGCGAATTCCCCGAATAAGGTTTTCAGTAAACGATGTAAAAGTGAACATTCACACCGAAATGTTTACCGAAAAAGAGTTGGTTTTTCCGGTGAGAGTGCTGAATTGTCCGCCCGATTTAACTATCCGTACTTTTCCCTCGCAAATAAAGTTGAAGTTTAATGTGGGGTTGAGTCATTTCAAAACAGTATCGGTCGACGATGTAACTATCGAAATTGATTATCAGAAGATTTTAAAAAACAATACAGGTAAACAAAAAATCAACATTAAAAATAATGTTTCCTATATTTCCAATATCCGTCCTGAAATAACTGATATTGAGTATATTATTGAACGTAAATAGGCCAGGGTTGTGCTGAACAGAATAAACAGCTTTTCAAAGATAAAATTTGCATAAAGGAAGTAATCGGATGAAAAAAATTCAAATGGTTGATCTCACCTCTCAGTATGAGAAAATTCGAACTGAGGTGAATGCCGGTATTCAACAGGTGATTGATACAACAGCTTTTATTAAAAGTGGTAAAGTAAATGAGTTTCAGGCTGAGCTGGAAAGCTATCTCGGTGTGAAACACGTAATTCCGGTTGGCAACGGAACCGATGCACTTCAAATTGCGCTGATGGCTCTTGATTTAAAACCCGGCGACGAGGTGATTACACCTACTTTTACGTTTATCGCTACTGCCGAAGTTGTAGCATTGCTTGGCTTAACACCTGTGGTGGTAGACGTCGATCCCAATACATTTAATATCAGTATTGATTCGCTTTTAAAAGCAATTACACCCAAAACAAAAGCCATTGTGCCTGTTCACTTGTTTGGTCAGAATGCCGACATGGAGAAAATTCTGATGATAGCTGCCGAACATAATCTGTATGTGGTAGAGGATGCATGTCAGTCGATGGGCTCAAAATATACGTTCAGCGACGGGTATACTTTTCATTCGGGATGTATGGGCAATATTGGTTGTACTTCATTTTTTCCATCCAAAAATCTGGGCTGTTTTGGCGATGGCGGAGCCATTTTTACCAACGATGATTTACTGGCATATAAGATGAGAGCTATCGCAAATCACGGCATGGAAGTTCGTTATTATCATAATATGGTTGGCGTAAATTCGCGCCTTGATAGTATTCAGGCGGCTGTTTTACAAGTGAAGTTGCGTTTTATCGACCAGTATATATCGGCTCGTCAGGCAGCGGCAGCGTATTACGATAAGGCTTTTTCGCAAATTGATAAACTGATAATTCCGGCTAAAAATCCGGATTCTACGCATGCTTATCATCAATACACATTGCAATTAATTGATGTTGACAGGGCTGCACTCATTCAGTTTTTATCAGAGAAAGGCATACCGGCTATGGTCTATTATCCGGTCCCTCTGCATTTGCAAAAAGCCTATAAAGATGAGCGTTATGCCGAAGGTGATTTTCCGGTAGCCGAGAAACTGGCTTCTACTGTAATTTCATTGCCTATACATACTGAACTCGACGAGGAGCAGCTGAAGTATATTACGGATGCTGTGATTGAGTTTCTTGAGTTATAAAGTTATAAAGTATATTAACTA
>JBLIZK010000497.1:0-18336 GCA_048859825.1 Paludibacter sp. | reverse complement strand
TTTTTTTTATTGTAGAAATATTTTTTTCGGTAAATGCCCAAGATCATTCTCTCTCGTTATTTCCAAGAAAAGATTCAGTGAATATCTACAAAGAAATGCTGAACGACCGTTCTGACGACTTAATGGAAAACCATCCCGCCGACGATATTTATAATAATATCTGGACTCCATTGAGGTTAAACCCCTATAAAATCCCTGTAGATAGTTTACCCGATTCTGTAAAAATTGATTGCCGGAATTTTCATATCCCAGTGCCGGGAGTTATCACATCCAATTTTGGCCCTCGCAGATATCGCTATCATTATGGAACTGACCTGAAGGTAAATATTGGCGATTCTGTTCTTGCTGCATTTTCGGGTCGTGTACGCATTATCGATTACGAGGCCAGAGGTTATGGACATTATGTGGTAATACGTCACGAAAATGGCTTAGAAACAGTTTATGCTCATTTATCAAAAGTGCTTGTAGTGCTGGACCAAAACGTGAGAAGTGGTGAGCTTATTGCTTTAGCCGGAAATACAGGACGCTCAACCGGACCTCATTTGCATTTTGAAACACGTTATTTGGGTAATGCCATCGATCCGGCTTCAATAATTAATTTCTACACCGGACATGTTCACAACGATACATATCTTATTACCAAAAAGAAATCATTCTATTATCAAAAAGCTGTTGCACAGGCTAAAAAGTCGCAATCGGCTGCGAAGTATTACAAAGTAAAACCCGGAGATAATCTGGGAAGTATAGCCATGCGAAATGGTACGAGCATTAAGAATTTGTGTCGACTTAACGGAATTAAACCTACAAAACTACTTCAATTAGGACAAAAACTTCGGGTACGATAAGGAGTCTCTAAAGCATAAAAAAACTACTTATCAAATAAGGCATTCCGCCTGAGAGTACACCTATGGCCAGTTTAAAACTATCGGTTTTATAAAATACAAACATCAATGCCAGATTTGGAAATGCCGAAAGCAATAATAGTTTTCCCAGTAACACGCTTGGATATAAATCGATAAGGGTTTTAAATACATCGCTTCCAAATGGTGAAAACTGATGCATGTATACCCAGATAAATAAAGCCGGAATAAGCAATCCCGGCAAAAATCCAAGCCAAAAATGGTTGTATTTACTGAAATCAATCTTCATGCAGATTAAACATTAAAATCCCACTCACTAATCGACCTCATCATAATGTAGTCGGTCATGTCTATTTTTGACGGTACTACAGATACATATCCGTTTGCCAGTGCCCATTCGTCTGTATCGTGAGCTTCCGGTTCGTGATTTTTAAAATATCCGGTAAGCCAAAAGTATGAACGTCCCTGAGGGTCGGTACGCTTAGCATATTCTTCGGTCCAGTTTCCCTTGCACTGGCGAACCACTTTTATACCTTTAATTTTACCTTTAGGAGCGTTTACATTCAGACATACGCCGTACGGAAGTCCCTGATTGAGTGTTTCTTTTGCAATTTTCAGAATATTCTCTTCAAAGTAGCTGAAATCAGCGTTGTACGAATGGTCGCATATTGAAAAACCAATGGATGTTATTCCGTTTTCACATCCTTCAAGTACGGCACCCATTGTGCCTGAATATATGATATTTATAGCTGCGTTTGAACCATGGTTAATGCCCGATACAAGCAGATCGGGTTTACGATCCAATATATCGTGAAGCGCCAGTTTAACACAATCGGTAGGAGTACCGTTGCTTTTATACCGCACCAATCCTTCGCGTTCTTCTATTTTTGTATATCGTAGTGGTTGCGAAACGGTTATTGCATTTGATTGACCGGAACGCGGGCCATCCGGAGCCATAACAACAACATCGCCTATTTGCATCATTAGTCGCGTTAAAACCTCTATTCCGGGAGCTGTGTCACCATCGTCGTTTGTAATTAATATTAGTGGACGTTTCATTCTGAACTTAATTATTATGATATTTTATTTTAAACGAAGTTTAGTTTTGGTTAGCAATAAAAATAATCCGGCTACAATAACAAAATAAATTATATCGCGTGAATCAATTACACCTCTGCTTACAGAGCTATAATGAGCATTAATTCCCAGGCTCTGAATAAAATCAACAAGTTTTAAATTGCTGATAAATGAAACTGCTAAATCAAAACCATATAACATGCTAAACGATATAACTGCCGCTAAAACAAATGCTACAATTTGGTTAGTTGTAACCGTGGAAGCAAAAATACCTATAGCCAGATATATCAAAGATAAAAACAATAATCCTGTATACGATCCCCAAAACTGACCGCTGTCAATATTTCCTTGAGGTTCAGCAATATATGATACCGTGAAGTAGTAAATTAAAGTTGGAATCAATGAGGCAAATACAATAACAAATGCTGCAAAATATTTGCCCAGTATAATATCCCACAATCTTAATGGTTTTGTAATTAATAAATCCCAGGTTCCATTTTGTTTTTCGTCGGTAAATGCTTTCATGGTTATTGCCGGACAAAGAAATAAAAATAGCCATGGTGCTAACTGAAACAAACCGTTTACATTGGCATAGCCAGCATCAGCGATGTTGTACTCACCGGGTAATACCCATAAAAATAAACCATTGATTATTAGAAAAATGCATATAATAATATAACCACTTAGTGTCCCGAAATAGGCAATTAATTCTTTTTTTAATATTGAAAACATGAAATGTAAAATGTATATAGGAATTGACAGTATGTGTATTCTCAGCAATATATTTATCTTTGCGTTGTCAAAGTTATACAAAATTGTATCCTTCACAAAATTAGGTTCCGATGAAAAAGTATTTTTTAATATATCTATTCAATTTAGTTTTGATTAGTTGTTTGTTTTCGCAAACAGAAAACAATTATTCCATTCACCTGGAAGGAACTTATGGAACAATACTGAAGCATACCAAACATTTGAATAATTTGGTGAAAGGCCCTGTTGTGGGTGGCGAGCTTTCGGTTGAATGGCAAACTATGGGAGAAAAAGACGGGCATCAGTATCTTGGTTTTCCGGATATTGGTTTAGGCGCGGTTGTTTTAAATCTTGGCAATGATAAAATGCTGGGAAATCTTTTTGCTTTGTATCCTTATCTGAATTTTAAACTTTTGAGAACCAATTTTATACATGTGAATTTAAAAGCCGGCGCCGGTGCTAGTTTTCTGACTAAAACATTTGATAATACAGCAACAAATCCTATGGACCTAAATACAGGCAATGCTGCAATTGGTTCAAAACTGAATGTGTATTTTGCCGGAGGGTTAAATTTTACTATTCCTATTGACTATGGTTTTGCACTTGTGGCCGATATGCAATGGAATCACGCTTCAAATGGCAGTTTTTATCAGCCTAATTCGGGTATTAATATGCTGAATGCATCGGTAGGAATTGCATATGCACCTTACTATAAACATAGCTATACGCCCCGTTTGCGCACTCGTCCGCGCTTAAGTCAGTACCCTGCTATTGAATTAATTGCAGCCGGTGGGGTGCGTGAGTTGTATTACAAAGACGATAAACAATATCCAACTGGTTCGTTTATAGTTGCGGTTTACAAACCATTGGGCAATGCATTCAGGTTGGGTTTAGGGGTCGAAAGTTTTTATGATGGTGTATATAATGGTAAAACAGAGTTTAAAAGAACATATCTGAACGAAGACAAATTAGCGAATAAAATCAGAGTGGGGCTGGCTCTTCGACCCGAATTGGTTTTTGGGCGTTTCTCAGCAGGTATTCATTTTGGTATGTATGTATACAATCCGCTGAAAAATCTGGAACCATATAATGATGCTTCGGTTGCTCAGCTGGATAAACCTCTGTTTTATAAGTATAATGTTGAGGAAGAAGATGGTTGGTTTTATACACGGGCAGCCTTACAATACTCTATGACAGATAATTTGTTTTTATCTCTGGGTTTAAAAACGCATTTGCACAAAGCCGAATTTATAGAGTGGGGCATAGGCTATCGGTTTCAAACGCGTAAAGCTGAAATGCCTGTAATCAGAACCCGATAAGTTTCAGTTGTTTGCTGTGTTTTTGTCTGTCGGTTCGTCGGCAATTTTCCAATAATCATTCTCATTATCTTCTTCATCTTCCTCTGCCCAAATTTTTACCGGTTTTTGAGGACCGTATTTCCGACTAATAACCGCAATAATTAAACCGGCAACCAATCCGGATAAATGTCCTTCCCAGGAGATTTGCTCATGGTTTTTCCAGGGGAAAATATACCAGATTAGATTGCCATAAAGCACTGTAACAATAAGTGAAATGGCAATTAATGGGATATGTTTACGGATTATTCCGCTGAAAAACAAAAACGAAGCCATGGCGTATACCAGGCTGCTTGCTCCGATGTGTCTGCTTTCGCGACCGATTATCCACAAAAGCACACCGCTAAATATCCATAGTGCAAAAAATATCCGAACATTTACCGACCTGTAAAAGTAAAAAAGCATACCGCTCAGAACCGTGAACGATATCAGATTATTTATCAGATGCGAAAAATCTTTGTGTATAAAAACCGAAGTGAAAATTGTCCAGATCCATTGTTTCTGACGCGGATAAACACCACCGTTAGTAAAATCCCAATCCATACCAAGTTCCAGTATAAATGCAAGAACCATTGTTATTATTATAACAAATGGTACAAAATAGATAGGGGTAAATAGTTTTATTTTTTTTCTGACTGTATCTTTCAGCATCATCAGTGAATTTATTTTAAAGTCAAATTTACTTGTTTTTTTATCATCCGGGCAAATCTTTCATCATTTGTAATCCAAATCCGCTAATTCATCGGAAAGTAGTATCCCAAATTACTTAAAATACTATTGTAAAACATGTATTTTTAGTGATAATTTACTTTGTAATCTTCAAAATTTGTCATAACTTGCAAGTCGTAAAAACAAAATACACGCTTCAAGTTCTGTATTTGAATATTACAACTTTAACTTTTGTATTTTTTTTGATAGATATTTTAAAACCACTATAATGAGTTACCTGAAATTTGACAAAACGCTGTTGACCAATCTGGAGAAATCTCTCTCGAAGGAAATGATTCGGACAAACAGGGCAGGAACATATAACAGCACTACTATTATTGATTGTAATACACGCAAATACCACGGACAGCTGGTTGTACCATTCCCTGAAATTGATAATTCCAATCATGTGTTGTTATCTTCCCTTGATGAAACTGTTATTCAGCATGGTGCTGAATTTAATCTGGGACTGCACAAATACTCCGGGAATGTATTTAGCCCAAACGGCCATAAATACATTCGTCAGTTCGATTGCGAAATAATTGCACGTACTGTCTACAGGGTAGGTGGTGTGGTTTTAGCCAAAGAAAGAATGCTGGTTTCTTTTGAACCCAGAATTTTAATAAAATACACTTTGCTCGAGGCACACTCGCCAACTACACTTCGGTTTAAACCTTTTCTTGCCTTTCGTAGTGTCAATGCTTTGTCGAAAGAGAACTACGATGCTCAAACCGATGTAACAGAAGTACCAAACGGTGTTAAAAACCGCATGTACAGTGTTTATCCTGAACTGTTTATGCAGTTTTCGAAAAAAAACACCTACAATCATCAACCTGCCTGGTACAACAATATTGAGTATTATAAAGAGCAGGAGCGAGGATATGAATATCAGGAAGATTTACTGGTTCCGGGCTATTTCGAAATGCCAATAAAAAAAGGTGAATCCGTTATTTTTTCGGCCGGAATATCTGAAATATCGCCTAAAAAGCTGGCTGCTTTGTGGGACGAGGAGTTTAAAAAACGTCAGCCACGCGACAATATGTTTAATACACTCCGAAATTCAGCTCAGCAGTTTTACAAACGCGAAGGTGATAAGACCTATCTGTTAGCGGGTTATCCCTGGTTTTGTGCCCGTGGTCGCGATCAGTTTGCTGCATTACCCGGCTGCACACTTACTATCAACAGAGACGATTATTTTGACCTGATAATGAACACCAGCATTGAAGAAATTAAAAAATTCATGAATGGTGAAAGTGATGATGTTAAAATTGAGAATATTGACGAGCCTGATGTTTTATTGTGGTTTATATGGGCCATACAACAGTATGCCGAAAAAAATACAATGCTGATGGCTGCGCAAAAATATGGTGAGATAGTTCAGGATATAATAGTGTTTATTCGTAAACAGAATCATCCAAGAATGCTACTACACACCAATGGTTTGCTTTATGTTGATGGAAAAGAAAAGCCTGCTACCTGGATGAATGCCGTTGAGAACGGACGTCCAATTACTGCACGAACCGGATATGTTGTTGAGATAAACGCTTTGTGGTTCAATGTGTTGAAATTTGCAGCTGAAATGAATCGCGAACTGGATAATCAGCATGCAGCTGATTTGCTTGATTATCAGGCCGAAATTACACGACAAGCATTTGTACAAACTTTTTGGAATGGATCATACCTATACGATTTTGTGGATGGTTATTATAACGATCCTGAAGTGCGACCGAATATGATATTTGCTGTGGCTACCAAACACTCACCCCTCGATATTAAACAACAGAAATCGGTTGTGGATATTTGTACAAAGGAACTATTAACACCTAAGGGATTAAGAAGTTTGAGCCCAAAGTCGGGTTCGTACAGACCAAATTACGTTGGTGGTATGCTTGAGCGCAACCGTAATTATCACAACGGTCCGGTTTGGCCATTTACCTTCGGTGCTTACAGTATAGCGTATTTGAAAATCTATAAGCAAAGCGGAGTTTCGTTTATCGAACGTGTATTAACCGGACTGGAAGCCGAAATGTCAGAATTATGTGTGGGTAGTTTACCCGAGCTTTTTGATGGCAATCCACCCTTTAAAGGTCACGGAGGCATGTCGTTTGCATTGAGTGTGGCAGGAGTTTTAAGAGTATTAGAGTATCTGAATAAATATAAATCGGAAAACGAATGAAAGCATTAATGTTTGGTTGGGAGTTTCCTCCCCATATTTTAGGAGGATTGGGTACGGCGAGTTATGGATTAACCAAAGGGATGGCAATGCAACCTGATATGGATATTACCTTTGTAATACCAAAACCACATGGCGACGAGGATCAGAGTTTTCTGAAAATTGTTGGGGCCTGCAATGTGCCGGTTGTATGGAAAGAAAACAGTTGGGAGCATGTTAATAATCGTATTGGAAGTATGATGCACCCCGATGAGTATTTCTGGCTTCGCAATGGTATTAAATACGATTATAACAGAATCTATACAAATGAATTAGGATGTATTGATTTTTCAGGTCGGTATCCGGATAATTTAATAGAGGAAATATCCAATTATGAGGCGGTTGCAAGTGTTCTGGCTCATCAAATTGATTTTGATATAATCCATTCACATGACTGGTTGACATATCCAGCCGGTGTTTTTGCCAAACAAATTACCGGTAAGCCTTTAGTAATACATGTACATGCCACTGATTTTGATCGCAGCCGCGGGCAAGTAAATCCTACCGTGTATAGCATTGAGAAACGCGGTATGGATTTGGCCGATCATATCATGACTGTAAGTGAACTAACACGTAAAATTGTAATCGAAAAATACCATCAGCACCCTTCAAAAGTAACTACAGTTCACAATGCAGTGGAACCACTTCCTGACGCTGATAAATTCAAAAAAACACCACGTCAGGATAAAGTAGTAACATTCTTAGGGCGAATAACCATGCAAAAAGGGCCTGAGTATTTTGTGGAAGCTGCTCACCGGGTTTTGCAGAAAACAAAGGCTGTACGCTTTGTGATGGCCGGAAGTGGCGATATGATGCAGGCAATGATTGACTTAGCTGCACGAAGAGGAATTGCTGACCGTTTTCACTTTACGGGCTTTTTGAAGGGCAGTCAGGTACATGAAATGCTGGCCGAAAGCGATGTTTACATTATGCCTTCGGTTTCGGAACCTTTCGGTATTTCACCTCTGGAGGCTATGCAGGTCGGTACACCTACCATCATTTCAAAACAATCCGGTTGTGCCGAAATATTAACACATGCTATAAAAATGGATTATTGGGACATTGATGCAATGGCTGACGCTATTTATTCAATAGTGAAAAACCCTGCTATGTATAATAGCTTACGTAATTTAGGACGCGACGAGGTAAATAATATAAAATGGTACGATGCAGGATTGAAAGTGCGGGCCATTTACGATAAAGTAATGTAAATTAAGTGCAATTTGATAAAATATTCAATATGAAAAATATTTGCTTTTATTTCCAGATACATGAACCTGTTCGTCTGAAACGCTATCGTTTCTTTGAAATTGGTCAGGATCATTATTATTATGATGATTTTCAGACTGACGACAGAATTGATTTCCTGGTGCAACAATCCTACCTGAATGCCAATCGTACCATTGCTGAAATGATTCGCAGTTCAAATGGTAAATTCCGCTGCTCATTTGTAATTTCAGGTGTTACTTTAGAACTATTTGAACAGTTTGCCCCCGAAGTACTGGATAGTTTTAAAGATTTAGCCAAAACAGGCTCGGTAGATTTTCTGGCAATGCCATATGCAAATTCACTTGCCTCGGTTTTTGATGCCGATGAATTTGTGCGTCAGGTAAATATGCACGCTGATAAAATCCATCATCTATTCGGATGTAAACCTACTGCTTTTTTTAATACAGAATTGATTTACTCCGACGAAATTGGCGAAATTGTATCGAAACTGGGCTACAAAACCATGCTTATCGAGGAAGCAAAACATGTAATGGGATGGAAAAGCCCGAATTACGTGTATAAACATTCTTACCTTCCAAAATTCAAATTGATGGTACGTAACTGGAAACTGAGCGATGATTTGGCTTTACGATTTATTTCAAACCAACTCACTGCCGAAAAATACATTTCATGGATTACATCATTACCTGAACAGGAAAATATAGTAAATCTGGCATTTGATTATTCAGTTTTTGGTGTTGCAAACAGTGCTGAAAGTGGAATTTTTGACTTTTTAAAAGCATTGCCATACCATGCTATGGAACAACAGGTTAGTTTTGTGCTTCCTGCCGATTATGTTCGTAAGCAGGATGGTGTTGATTTTATTTCGTCTTCATTTCCAATGAGTTGGATAGGTAATGACAAGGACTTAACAACCTGGACAGGAAACGATTTACAGCAGGAGGCCCTGAAAAAACTGTATGCCGTTTCAGAGCGTGTGCATCTGTGCAAAGACAAACCATTGTTACGTGATTGGCTACAACTTCAAACATCCGATCATTTCCGTTTTATGAGTTTTCGCGATGCCTGGAGAACACCTTACGATTCGCCATACGATGCCTTTATAAATTACATGAATATTTTAGCTGATTTTCTCGACAGGGTTAAACTACAGTATCCTACATCGATTGAAAATGAGGAGTTGAATGAACTTTTAAAGACAATAAATAATCAGGAAAAGGAAATTGAAGCGCTCGAAGAGCAGATTAAAAAGCTGAAATCGCGAAAAAAGGAAGCGAGCTAAAAAACTGATTTTGTTCTGATAGAATAAAAGATGAGTTGTATTAACCAAATATGGTTGCTACAACTTTTCTTTTTTGGGCACCATTTCTGAACTCACACAAATAAATACCTTGCCAGGTTCCTAAATTAACAATTCCGTTGCTTATGGGGATTGTAAGCGAGACACCTAATAAACTCGATTTAGCATGAGCCGGCATATCGTCAGGACCTTCGAATGTATGAGTGTAAAAGTGTTGATTTTCAGGTATAAGTTTGTTGAGAATTGAATTTAAATCAATTCGTACATCCGGGTCTGCATTTTCGTTAAGAGTAAGTGCTGCCGAAGTGTGTTTCAAAAACAAATGCAGCATTCCCGACTGCGGAAGAGGTGGTAGTTTCATGAATATCTCGGAAGTGATTAAATGACAACCCCGGTGGTACGTGTTTAAATAGAATTCTACTTGCTGAACCATTATGTATTTGTTTTATATAGCAAAAATACAACAAAAATTATTATTCAGGAATAATGTGAAAATGCAATTAACCGGAGTCAATTATAGTATTTTATAGAAAAAACCAACTTCGATTAACTTTATTTCGGATAGCCAAGTAGAATGGTAAAGTTTTTAATTGTAATTTTGTGAATTATTAAAAAAATGGATGTAATGGAGAAATTACGCTTTCAGAGTTTTGCAAGCGGAAGTAGCGGAAATTGTTATTATATAGGAAGTAAGAAATACGGAATATTGATTGATGCAGGAGTAGGAGTGCGAACAATCCGTAAATGTTTGAGAAATATTGGACTGGATTTTGAAAATATACTGGCGGTGTTGGTAACACATGATCATGCTGATCACATAAAATCAGTTGGTGTATTGGGCGAGAAGCACAACATTCCGGTGTATGCAACTGCCGAAATGCATGCCGGGATATCAAAAAGCTATTGTGTAACTGAAAAGTTATATCAGAGTAAGCGATATTTCGAAAAATTAAAACCTTTTGAAATTGGCGATTTCACGATAGAAGCTTTTCCTGTGTCGCACGATGCTACTGATTGTGTCGGATTTACAGTAAAATACCTTGGTAAGCGATTTGTGTTTGCTACGGATTTAGGCTACGTGAGTACTGAAGCAGCCGAACATCTGAAACAGGCAGACTACATGGTTTTTGAAGCGAATTACGATGAAATGATGTTAGATCAGGGTGTTTATCCTGTTCATCTGAAAAATCGTATTAAATCGGACCGTGGACATTTGAGCAATATACAGTGTGGCTTGTTTTTGGCAAACAATTATCAGGCAAATTTAAAGTATGTTTTTCTGTGTCACTTAAGTCGCGAAAACAATATGCCCGATATTGCATTCGAAACAGTTCAATCGTGCTATGCCGAACGCGGTGTAAATGTGGGAGTAGATTTGCAGTTGGTGCCACTCAATAGATTTACGCCTTCTGAACTTTATGATTTTTAAATATATATATTTCGACTCAAAGATAAATTAAAACCCGATTTATGGATAAGAAATTGGTTATAATACCAACCTATAACGAAAAGGAAAATATTGAAAACATTATTCGTGCCGTATTCGAACTGAATAATGATTTTCATATTCTCATTATCGAGGATGGGTCGCCCGATGGTACTGCGGCTATTGTGAAACGTTTGCAAACTGAATTCAGTAGCTCACTGTTTATGGTAGAACGCAAAGGTAAACTGGGGCTTGGCACCGCCTATATTGCCGGATTTAAGTGGGCACTTGAGCACAATTACGATTTTATATTTGAAATGGATGCTGATTTTTCGCATAACCCGAAAGATTTGCCCCGATTGTACGATGCTTGTATAAAACAGGGAGCTGATGTGGCAATAGGTTCGAGATATGTGTCGGGTGTAAATGTGGTGAATTGGCCCATCGGACGTGTTCTGATGTCATATTTTGCCTCAAAATACGTACGTTTTGTGCTTGGTATGAAAATTTCGGATACTACAGCAGGGTTTAAATGTTACAGGGCTAATGTGTTACGCACTATAAATCTTGATAATATTCGTTTTAAAGGTTATGCTTTTCAGGTCGAAATGAAATTTACAGCTTACAAGTCGGGTTTTAAGGTAATGGAAGTTCCTATTATTTTTATTAACCGTGAGTTGGGTACGTCTAAAATGAGCGGAGGTATTTTTAGTGAAGCTTTTTTAGGGGTTATACAGTTAAAAATAAACAGCTGGTTCAAAAAATATCCTCAAAAAACGGTGTAATACTTGGTTTTTTATGGCAAAAATACTGATTAAAAATGCAACTATAATAAACGAGAATAAATCGTTTACAGGCAGTGTGCTGATTAATGGCGAATACATTGAAAAAGTTATTGAAAATGCAGAACTGGCTGATTACGAGAAGAATTGTACTGTAGTTGATGCCGCCGGAAAGTTACTTATTCCCGGTGTAATCGACGATCAGGTGCATTTTCGTGAGCCGGGTCTGACACACAAAGGTTCAATTTATACTGAGTCGCGTGCTGCGGTTGCAGGTGGTGTTACTTCCGTAATGGATATGCCTAATACTATGCCTCTTACAACGACTATTGAGGCGCTGGAGGCCAAATATGTTTTAGGATCTGAAAAATGTTTGGCAAATTACTCGTTTTATATGGGTGCTACCAATAGTAACCTCGATGAATTGAAAAAGGTGAATCCTCAGAATGTGTGTGGTTTAAAGGTGTTTATGGGTTCATCAACCGGAAATATGCTGGTCGACAATACTCAAACACTCAGCGCAATATTCAGTGAAATACCAATGCTAATTGCTACACACTGCGAAGACGAGGCAACTATTCAGGCTAACAAAGAGTATTACAAATCAATACATGGCAATGATTTATCCATCGAATTTCATCCGCTGATACGAAGTGCCGAAGCTTGCTATCGTTCATCGTCATTTGCTGTAGAATTGGCTACAAAATACAGTGCCCGCTTACATGTTTTGCATATTTCGTCGGCACAGGAAATGTCTTTGTTCGATAATAAAGCAGATTTAGCCGATAAAAAAATTACTTCAGAAGTTTGTGTACATCATTTGTGGTTTTCGGATAAGGATTATGCTACTTACGGAAACCGCATAAAATGGAATCCGGCAATTAAATCGGAAAACGACAGAGTCGCGCTTGTTGAAGCACTCAATAATAACAAAATTGATGTAGTAGCTACCGACCACGCTCCTCATTTATGGCGTGAAAAAGAAGGCTCCTGTTTGAAAGCTGCTTCGGGCGGACCGCTTATTCAGCACTCTCTTGTAGCTATGCTTGAAATGGTTCGTAGCAATACTTTTACATATGAAAAAGTTATTGAAAAAATGTGTCACGCTCCTGCTATCTTATATCGGGTAAATAAACGTGGCTTTATACGCCCGGGTTATTTTGCCGATTTGGTGCTGGTTGACCCCACAAAAGAGTATACTGTTAATAAAGATAATATCCTGTATCATTGCGCTTGGTCACCTTTTGAAGGCACAACATTCTCGCATCAGGTTCTATCAACCTGGGTAAATGGTGAACTTGCATACAGCAACGGCGAAGTCATTGAAAACAGAAGAGGAAAACGACTTACTTTTAATTTTTAAACCATGAAACTGTTTAAGTCAAATGTTATTTTTGCAATAATGGTATTAACCATTTTTACTGCCTGCAATAATTCATCCAAAAAAACAACGAGTTATATTCATAATGAAGGAATGGCTCAGGGAACTTATTATTCGGCTACCTATTTGCAGCCCAATGGTAAAGACTTAAAAGCTCAACTCGATTCTTTTTTTGTAGCCTTTGATAATTCATTGTCCACTTACAATCCTAAATCGGTAATATCACGTATCAACAGTAATGAAACGGATAGTACAGACCTGTATTTCCGTGAAATGTTTGAAGCTTCTCAACGAATATCAGTAGCCACAGAAGGTGCATTCGATATAACTGTTGGTCCATTGGTAAATGCCTGGGGATTTGGATTTAAAACGGGAAATACTGATAGTGTAAATGTTAAGGAGCTTTTGCCATTTGTTGGGTATAATAAAGTGAAAATTGAAAATGGAAAGCTCGTAAAACAGAATAAAGCTATTGTGTTGGATGCCAGTGCTATCGCTCAAGGGTATTCAGCCGATTTAATAGCCGAGTTGTTTGAAAAAAACGGTTGCGAGAATTATATGATTGATATAGGTGGCGAAATAGTTTGCAAAGGAAAAAATCCGAAAGGAACTAATTGGCAAATTGGTGTAGATAAGCCGATAGATGATCCGGCAAATGAAAATGGCGAACTTCAGGTTGTATTAAATATAAGCAATAAAGCATTGACTACATCGGGTAATTACCGCAAGTTTTACTACAAAAATGGTAAAAAGTTTGCACATACCATCGACCCCGTTAGTGGATATCCTGTACAGCACGATTTATTGAGTGCAACTGTCGTGACTGACAATTGCACCGATGCTGATGCTTATGCTACTGCATTTATGGTTATGGGGCGCGAAAAGGCCATAGAGCTTTGCAACAAAACACCTGGTTTGGAGTGTTATCTTATTTACACTGATAACGATGGAAAGTATCAGGTAGTTTATTCAAAAGGATTTGAAAAATATTTTGTTAAAAAATAGAATCCATAACCTGTATTTTTCTCAAAAATTTGATATTATTTTTTTATTACCAATATATTAACTAATTTTGCAGTCCGAATTTTTTTATGAATAGAATTGTCAACGTTCTGGTTTTGTCGGTACTTATTTTAAGTTCCTGTGGCGAATACCAAAAAATACTGAAAAGTACCGATCCCGAATTGAAGTACAACAAAGCTGTTGCATATTTTGAAAAAGGCGATTTCATGAGGGCAACAACCTTGTTCGATGAAGTGTCGACTTATTTCAAAGGTACAGAACGTTCTGAATACGTTCTGAATTATCTGGCTAAATCATACGTAGGTCAGAAAGATTATTTTTCGGCAAGTGAGTATTTTAAAACATACATTAAAACTTTCCCTAAAGGACAGTTTGCAGTAGAGTCAAAATACATGATTGCATATTGTTATTATATGGATTCGCCTGATTCTCGTTTGGATCAATCGTCAACATACGATGCAATTGCGGCCTTACAGGAGTTTTTAGACATTTATCCTGAAAGTGAAAGGGCAAATGATGCCATGAAACTACTGGATGAAATGAATGATAAGATTGCCATGAAGTATTACCAAAATGCTAAATTGTATTACAATTTGGGTAATTATATGGGTAACAATTATCAATCGGCAGTAATCACGGCTCAGAATGCTTTAAAGCATTATCCGGCCACTAAATACCGCGAGGAATTGTCGTTTATTATTCTACAGTCAAAGTACGAAGAAGCAGTACAGAGTGTATATGAAAAACGTATTGACAGGTACAGAATGGCTATTGATGAGTATTACAACTTCATCAATGAATATCCCGAAGGGAAATATAAAAAACAGGCCGAAAAGATTTTCAATGAAGCAAAAAAAGTAGTAAAAGATTAAATAACTGAATTATGGAACTAAAGAAAATAAACGCTCCTTCGAGCACCATTTCGCGCGATATGAACGAAATGAGCGCAAATATTGGCAATGTATACGAAACTGTAAAAATCATCGCTAAACGCTCAAATCAGATCAACGTTGAAATTAAAGCCGAATTGGATAAAAAACTACAGGAGTTTTCATCGTTGAACGAAAACATCGAAGAAGTTTTCGAAAACCGTGAGCAGATTGAAATATCACGTTATTACGAAAAACTTCCAAAATCAACATTATTGGCTACACAGGAATTTATTGAAGATAAAGTTTATTATCGTAATCCTTTAAAAGACAATAAACTAAAGTAATTCAACATAATATATGTTTTATCAAAAGAACTGTACGTTTTACTAAACCGTACGGTTCTTTTGTTGTTTTATAATGTACCGTTTTTGATAACATTTTTGTATATTTGCGTATAATACTTTACATTAATCAGTATGCTAAAAGGGAAAAGAATTATAATTGGAGTAACCGGAAGTATTGCGGCTTATAAGTCGGCATTACTTATTCGTTTACTTGTGAAGGAAGGAGCCGAGGTGAAAGTGGTAATGTCTCCCTTGGCAAAAGAATTTATTACCCCGCTTACATTAGCCACACTTGCTGGCAGCCCTATTTTTGTTGATTTCTTTAATCCTGAAAATGGCGACTGGAACAGTCATGTGGATTTAGGTTTGTGGGCCGATGCCTACCTGATAGCACCTGCTACAGCCAATACTATCGGGAAAATGGTAAACGGTGTTGCCGATAATTTGCTGCTAACTACATATTTGTCGGCTAAATGCCCGGTTTTTGTGGCTCCGGCCATGGATTTGGATATGTTTGCGCATCCAACCACCAAACGCAATCTGCAAACATTGAAGTCGTTTGGCAATCAGTTAATTGAACCCGCTGTAGGCCAATTAGCCAGTGGTCTCGAAGGAAAGGGTAGGATGGAGGAACCGGAAAATATTGTTCGTTACCTGAATGATTATTTTACTCCCAAAACCATGTTGGGTAAAAAAATTATGATTACTGCCGGCCCTACATACGAAAAGATAGATCCTGTACGTTTTATTGGTAACTTTTCGTCGGGTAAAATGGGTTTTGCATTGGCCGAATCGTGTGCGCGCCAGGGAGCCGATGTAACATTGATTACCGGCCCGGTAAAACTATCGGCAAAGCACCAGAATATTACACGTATTGATGTGGATTCGGCTGCCGAAATGCATAAAGCGGTTTCAACAAGATTCGAAAAAATGGATGGTGCCATACTTTGTGCTGCCGTGGCCGATTTTACATCTGTTGATACCAGTAATTCGAAAATTAAACGGGAAAAGGAACATCTTTTTATTGAACTAAAACCAACAGTTGATATTGCTGCTGAACTAGGTAAGAACAAAAGAGGCGACCAGTTTGTAGTAGGTTTTGCCCTTGAAACAGATAATGAAGAGCAAAATGCTATTGCAAAAATGGAGCGAAAGAATTTTGATTTTATCGTTTTAAATTCTTTACAGGATCATCATTCCGGTTTTGGTTTTGATACCAATAAAGTAGCTATCATTCATCGTTCAGGCTTAAAAAAACAGTACGAACTTAAAAGTAAACTGGATGTAGCCGACGATATTGTAAATGAAATAAATACGTTAATATTTTAATGTAACACACTTTTTTAATGAGAAAGATTATTTTAGTCGTAGTTTTATTTTTTCAAGTGGCTTTTCTAACTTCACAAGAGTTAAAATGTACGGTTACAATTAATTCCGACATGATTAGTGGTACCAATAAATCGGTTTTTAATACACTTCAAAAATCTGTAACCGAGTTTATGAATAATCGCCGATGGTCAGAGTTAACTTTTGCCACTTCCGAGAAAATTGAATGCAATATGGCTATTATAATCAAAAAAGTGGATGGCGATAATTATACCGGAGAAATACAGATTCAGTCTCGTAGGCCTGTTTACGGAAGTTCTTACAATACTACTTTGTTTAACTTTGAGGACAATGATTTTTCGTTCGACTACAAAGAGTTTGAACAATTGGAAATGAATGAAAACACCATTACTTCCAACCTTACTGCGGTTTTGGCCTATTATGCGTATATTATAATCGGATATGATATGGATTCGTACTCAAAGCTGGGTGGAACTCCTTTTTTTGAAGCTGCCGAAAAAATTGTAAACGATGCGCAATCAACCAGTTTTAGTGGATGGAAAGCTTTTGAAAGTTCAAAAAACAGGTATGCGTTGGTAAATAATCTTTCTGATGAAGCATTTAAAAAGTATCGCCTTTATTTTTACGAATACCATCGTTTAGGGTTGGACGAAATGTCGATAAACATGACAAATGCCCGTACGCGGATAGCTACCGGATTACCATTGTTGCGCGAAGCAAACCGTGCTCGTCCGTCGGCGCTTGTTATAACATCATTTCTGGATGCTAAAAACGATGAATTAATCAATATCTTCTCCAAAGCTACCGATAAAGAAAAGAAAGAAGCGGTTCAGGTACTCACGGATATAAATCCTACAAATGCTGAACGTTATGAAAAAATTCTGAATTAGTTTTTATGCTCAAGTCGCTCTATATTTCTAATTATGCACTTATTAACGAATTGAATATCGATTTCTATTCGGGTTTTTCAACTATTACCGGCGAGACAGGTGCCGGAAAATCGATAATTATGGGTGCACTGTCGCTTATTTTAGGACAGCGCGCCGATTTAAAATCATTGAAAACGGATACCGATAAGTGTATAATTGAAGCCGAATTCGACTTGTCGTCCTATTCGAAACTGACCACATTTTTTACGGATAACGATATTGATTTCACTCAAAATGATTGTATTATACGTCGTGAGTTAACAGCCGCAGGTAAATCCAGGGCGTTTATTAACGATACGCCGGTTGCGCTCAATACGCTGCGCGAATTAACCACCCAACTAATTGATATCCATTCGCAGCATGATAATTTGCTGCTTTATAATCCCAACTATCAGCTTGACGTGGTAGATGCAATAGCCTGTAATTCAGTGCTGCTTGATTCATATACCGAAAAGTATAATTATTGGATAAATTTAAAATCCGAACTTAAAAAACTGGAAGAGAATGCCCGTAAAATGGCATCCGATCAGGACTATTTAAATTTCCAGTATAATCAGCTTTCGGAAGCAAACCTGCAAACTGATGAGCAGGAGTTGCTTGAGAAGGAACAGGAAATGCTGTTGCATGCCGAAGATATTAAAACCGGCTTATTGCAAACACAGGTTTTATTGGACGATGATAACGCTGTTTTACCACTACTAAAAGAAGTTATTCATGTTGTTTCAGATCGGAAGAGCACA
>JBLIZK010000496.1:0-2163 GCA_048859825.1 Paludibacter sp. | reverse complement strand
TAATTGCAAGAACTATCGCAAAGCATATCTCACTTATCTGCTTTCGGGCATGGACAATTCGCCGCTTTACGATGATGTGGATCACCTGCAACTGGCTGAATATTATACAAAAGCTTATACTTATTTGCTGAAAAAATATCCCGACAGCGAAACGGCCGGTTTAGTGCGCCCGTATTACGAAGCTATTCGTAAAAAACAAAAAAGTGAAGTGAATGCCCTGTATAAAAAATACGTGGTAGCAGGGCAGGTATATAATTTCCAGTAATTTTATAAGCTTTTATAAAAATAATATGTCGTTTTGACGCTTGTCAAAAATGTGTTATCAGGCATAATTATTCCTTTTATATACCGTTTTAAATCAGCCAATAAAAAAAAGATTAAAAGGACAAAAATTGAATTTTGATGCTTGTTTGGTAGACAAAAAAGCAGTACTTTTGCACAAATTTGGACGTTTGAGTAGTCATTTGGTCCGGATAAAAGAAGATATACAAAAATCTATTTTATTTTTATGCAAAAGTATAAGCCCTTTCATCTTGTTTTGGAAGACGGCACTGTGTTCGAAGGGAAATCTTTCGGTTTCGAAAAACCAGTGGCCGGCGAAGTAGTTTTTAATACGGCCATGGTCGGGTATCCCGAAAGCCTCACCGACCCATCTTATGCGGGTCAGCTGTTGGCAATCACATTCCCGTTGGTTGGTAATTACGGTGTTCCGAACGACACCATCGAAAACGGCCTTTCTACTTTTTATGAATCGGAAAAAATTCAGGCATCAGCTTTGATTATTTCCGATTTTTCTTTTGAATACAGTCACTGGAATGCTGGAAAAAGCCTCAGTGATTGGTTGAAAGAAAATGAAGTGCCCGGAATTTTTGGTGTGGACACGCGTGAGCTTACAAAACTTGTTCGCGAAAAGGGAACCATGCGCGGAAAACTTGTGTTTCCCGATGGCGATGATATCGAATTCGTTAATCCCGACGACGAAAATCAGGTGGCTAAAGTAAGCTGCAAAGAAGTAATTACTTACGGAAACGGTAGCAAACGTGTGTTGCTGGTGGATTGTGGCGTAAAACACAACATTATCCGCTGTCTGCTCAAACGCGACACCACAGTGATTCGTGTGCCCTGGGATTACGATTATAATCATATAGAATTCGACGGACTGTTTATCTCAAACGGTCCCGGCGACCCCGAATACGCACAGGACACCGTGCGTCATATTCAGGAAACCATGAAAACCGGAAAACCTATTTTCGGTATTTGTATGGGAAATCAGTTACTTTCTGTAGCTGGTGGAGCTAAAACTTACAAACTGAAATACGGACACCGCAGTCATAACCAGCCTGTGCAGCTTGCGGGTACACAACGTGCCTTTATTACCTCACAGAATCACGGTTTTGCAGTGGATAATTCCACACTGAGCGCCGATTGGGAACCGCTTTTTGTAAATATGAACGATGGTACCAATGAAGGTATCCGTCACAAAACAATGCCCTGGTTCTCGGCTCAGTTTCACCCAGAAGCTGCTTCGGGACCTACCGATACTGAGTTTCTGTTCGATGTGTTCTTAAACCTCCTCAGAAGCCCCCTAAATCCCCCTTCAGGGGACTTAAAGATAGCTGACTTCGATGTGGTTTCGATGATTGAAGAGGAATTGCAATCTAAAAAGGCGGCTGTAAATCAACCAAAGCTTCCCGAATTTTTGGAACGTGAAAAGTCCCCTGAAGGGGGATTTAGGGGGCTGGATGGTGTCGCTAAAGTTCTGGTACTTGGCTCTGGTGCTTTGAAAATTGGTGAAGCGGGTGAATTCGATTATTCGGGTTCGCAGGCTCTGAAAGCATTGAAGGAAGAAGGCATCGAAACAGTACTTATCAATCCGAATATTGCTACTGTACAAACTTCCGAAGGTATTGCCGATAAAGTATACTTCCTCCCAGTTACGCCCGACTTTGTGGAGCGTGTGATTGAAAAAGAACGTCCCGATGGCGTTTTCCTTTCGTTTGGCGGACAGACTGCGCTGAACTGTGGCGTGGCACTTTACAAAGATAAAGTGTTCGAAAAATATGGTGTGCGTGTGCTTGGGACGCCTGTACAATCGATTATTGATACCGAAGACCGTGAGATTTTCAATCGGAAACTTTCGGAAATCGATGTAAAATATATCAA
>JBLIZK010000495.1:0-7702 GCA_048859825.1 Paludibacter sp. | reverse complement strand
AGTATTACAATAGGAGGATCAAATGCTACAGCATCCAAAGTAAGCACACAGAAACGTGTTGCGGTTACTACAAAGGTGGTTTCATTGCCAACACCTACAAAAGTGAATGGCTATTATGTTTTAGGCAGTTGGGATTCAAATGGCTTACCTTCGTATTTATGGTCGCCGGGAGATATTATTGAAAACGATTTTTTGGCCGATGTAAATGCTACTTTACCCGAGCGTATTAAACTAACGGTATCACATCCCGAGTATTTATCAACAACTGCTAAAGGCGGTATTGTTTTAATTGAAGATGCCGAAGTATGGGTTACATTTGTGCACGAAGGTGCCGGTAACTTAAATAGTTTAGGTTATTATACTCATCCTACAAGTACACCTCCTTCGTCGGCCAGCTCAATTACTGATGCCACAATAATTTTTCCAAATTCATCGTTCAGTGGTTCAGGTGGAGCATTGGCCTCGGGCAATAAAGTACAATTGTTATACCTCGACCCGGCTACTGGTAAATACACTACAGAGTTTCCAAAAGGTACTACTGTAGCGTGGTTTCTCAAATCGCCTGGTTTCAGTGGGGGTAATATTACAAAATCCGGAACTGTTTTTTACTCCGATCTTCGGTTTAATCCTGAATCGACTGAAGAAAAGCGTATTCACAATGTATTGTTGAAAGATAATGCGCGTAAGCTTTTATTGCTTGGTTTTGAAGATTTAAACAGAGATGGAAGTTCGGACGAGGACTTTAATGATGCTATTTTTTACAGCACTGTAACGCCATATACTGCAATTCAGTCTGATTTCTATAAACCAATAGATACGCCTCTTGACACAGATAACGATGGTATTGGCGACACAATGGATGAGTATCCTACTGACCCTGCAAAAGCTTTCAATAACTATTATCCGGCCAAAAATATAGTAGGTACACTTGCATTCGAAGACTTATGGCCTCACAGAGGCGACTACGATTTTAATGACCTTGTAGTAGATTATAATTTCAATCAGATAACCAATGCCGATAATAAAGTTGTAGAAATAGATGCAAGTCTGACAGTCAGAGCGATAGGGGCTTCTTCGCGGAATGGTTTTGCATTGATGTTGAATACCTCAAATACCAATATTAAATCGGTTACAGGACAGTCATTAGTGAAAGATATTTTTTCTATAGCAGCAAATGGTGCCGAAAACAGACAAGCTAAGGCAGTAATTCCGGTATTCGATGACGCATTTACATTTATCGGAAAAAATGGTTTTGTCAATACTGTACAGGGCGAAGCGTATACGAATCCAAAAACTGCAACAATTAACATAAAACTGAATACGCCCGTTGCAATATCCGACTTTGGTACACCTCCATACAATGCTTTTATTGTGATTGATAGTGATCGTACTAAAGAAGTGCATTTACCGGGTAGTGCACCAACTGAATTGGCCGACGTAAATCTTTTTGGAACAGAAGACGATAATTCGAATCTGGCAATTGCTAAGTATTATATGTCTGACAAATATTTACCCTGGGCTATAAATCTACCGGTACAATTTAATTATCCGTCAGAAAAACAGGATATTACAAAAACACATTTAATGTTTAATCCATGGGCTGTAAGCAGAGGCTATAATTTTATGGATTGGTATGTGAACAAATCAGGATACAGAGATGATAGTAAGATATATAAAAAGTAGCGATGAAGCTGTAAACTCTTTTTGGAATTTATAAGCAGGTAATCAGGCGTTTGTATTGTATACAGACGTCTGATTATACCCGTTTGTAAAAGATTAAACTGAAAAATAAATTATTCTCAAAAATAGATATTATGAAGAAGAAAATTTTAATTGTAGACGACAGAACTGAATTTCGTCGATTGACAAAATCGATTCTTTCAACTAATTATCAGGTTGAAAGTGCTCAGAATGGGGTAGAAGCCATGGCATTGTTACAAAACGGACAATTTGAACCGGATTTAATAGTTACAGACCTTATTATGCCGGTGATGGGAGGAAAGGATTTCTTGGAACAGCTTAAATCATCCGGTGTTTATAAAAATATACCGGTTATTGTGCTTTCGAGCATCGATAAGAGTGATGAGAAAATTAAACTCATTAAAATGGGAGCCGACGATTATCTGGAAAAACCCTACAATCCGGCCGAATTGATTGTTCGCATCGAGAAGCTTTTGAAAAATTAGTAGTACTTAAATTTACCTGATATGAAACACACACTTGCTTTTTTGGGAGAATCATCTGAAATAATCAACTATCTGAATGATAGTGCTTCAGATTTTAATATTATACAAATAAAAAATCCGTATGAGGTATTTCGCCAGTTTAACGAAATTGATTTAATACTTTACGAAGAAAAAGAGGAAGTGGATAACTCAATAATTCTAAAGAACCTGGTTAAACAGCTTGTAAGGTATCAAAAAGTAATTATTGCGATTAAAAAAAATCAGTCAGACAATTATTTTTTACAATGTGGTGTACACGATGTGTATCCCGAAACATTTAATGTTGAAGATTTAACAAAACGTTTTCTCTTCATCAAAGAGAATTATGAAGCTTTACAGGTTAATAAAAAGGATGCCATTGAACCATTTAAACTTCCGCTGTGGAAGCGATTGTTTGATATTTTGTTTTCAGGTACCATATTGTTAATACTATTACCAATATTCTTAATCATAATCATTGCTATTCGACTTGAATCGAAAGGGAAGTTTTATTATGCAGCACCACGTATTGGTACGGGTTATCAGGTATTTGGTTTTTTGAAGTTTCGTAGCATGTATTCGAATGCTGATAAGCGGGTTGAAGAACTAATGAAACTTAATCAGTATCAGAAAGATATGGCCGTAGAGGAGCCCGGTGAATCATCAACCTATAAAAAAATAGATAGTGCCAACACTGTACTGATTTCGGATGATGGTTTGGTATCTGAAGATGATGTGAAACAAAAAAAATCGATTAAGAGAGAGAATGCATTTTTTAAAATTGCCAACGATCCCCGAATCACTAAAGTTGGTCGCATTTTACGTAATACCAGCCTGGATGAATTGCCGCAGCTGATAAATGTGTTAAAGGGCGATATGTCAATTGTTGGTAACAGGCCTTTGCCTCTTTATGAGGCTGAAATGCTTACAACAGACCAATGGGCGAAACGATTTATGGCACCAGCTGGCATTACTGGTTTATGGCAGGTAACCAAACGCGGTGGTTCAAACGTAATGTCGGCCGATGAACGTAAACAACTGGATGTGGAATATGCCGAAAATTTTTCGTTTTGGTACGATTTAAAAATTCTGTTTAAAACTATTCCGGCAATGATACAGAAAGAGAATGTGTAATGCACTTCAAAAGCCAACTATCCTGTATAAACTTTTTAATCAATTAAATATGAATCACAAATTGCTCATATACCTGCTTCTGTTTTTATCAATACCGGTATTTGCAGTGGATAAACTCATGAATGATTCCGTACAATTTCAGGACTCTGAATTATTTAATGTGAATTATACTTTACCTCCTTTGGATTCATGTATTTATTATGCCGAGCAAAGTTCTCCTTTATTGAAACTGTCGGAGGAAGATATTGCCATTATGTCGCAGCAATTGAAGATGAAAAAATTTAGTTGGTTGGAATATTTTCAAATTGATGCAAATGCCCGCTACGGGCTTTATAATCAGGTGACTATTAACCAGCAAACTTCAGGCGATTTACCCGATATTGGAGTGAAATCAACTAAGGACCAATTGAACTATTATGCAGGGTTGACATTTAAACTGCCATTATCATTCTTTTTTAACAATGGGCGTGAGTCTAAAATCAGCACTCACAACCTGAATGCAGCCCGATATAAAGCCGAAATTGCCCGGAATGAACTAAAGAAAGTGGTGATTACGGAATATTTTAAACTGAAAAGACTATCTGAAATTCTGGATGTATATCAAAACGACTTGTTTAATGCAAAACTGGATTATATGAAAGCTAAGAACGACTTAAAATCCGGAATACTTTCAATCGATAAGTTTTCAGCTTATTCGGCCAATCATTCAAAAGCCATTGATGTATTTGTAACGACAAAAAACGAGTTCGAAACGCAGCTTTATATATTGAAAATTCTTATCGGAAGAGATATTTAATAATTACATACTATGAATTTACTCAAATTTTTAAAAGTTATTTCGGATAAATTACTTTACGTAATTATTATTCCTTTGGTTGTGGGAGCAGTTGTTTTTCTGGCAACCAAAGATTTACCACTCAAGTATAGTACATTTTCTATAGTATATTCCGGGGTTACTGCCAATACCGGATTAATTGTGGATGTGGTAAAAGTAGATAATGTGGCTACTCAAAATGAATACAATAACTTAATGAGTATGCTATCTTCGTCATCGTTTTACGAAGATATTTCGCTTCACCTGCTTACACAGCACCTGTTACTGACCAAACCTGATAAAGAAATTATTTCGGAAGCGGCTTTTAATGAATTAAAGCTAAACGTGCCGCCAAAAGTACGCAAACTTGTAGTAAAAGGCAATTACGATGCTACATTGCAAAACCTGAAAAACTACATTGTACAGGACGATAAAAACTATATTTACCGGTTGATGAACTATGGCGCCAAGTACTACAGTGTACAGGCAATTTCAACTCTTAAAAGCGAAAGATTAACCGGTAGCGACCTTATTAAAATAACTTACGAATGTGACGACCCCGGTATTTGCTACAATACGGTAAAATATGCCACTCAACAGTTTATCGCTAATTATAGCGAATTTAAACTTTCGCAATCGAATTCTGCAATTGCTTATTTTGAGGCTAAATTGGACGAAATCAGAAAGAAACTGGATGCCTCAGAGCAAAAACTCCTCAATTTCAACATCGATAATGTAATTATTAACTACTACGAACAAACTGAGCAGATTACCACTCAACAGGAAAAAATAGAAATTCGCTTACAGGAAGTAAAAATGGAATACGAAGCTTCGAATGCAGTTTTAGCCAAGCTGGAAGCGGAAGTCGAAAAACGGTATGATATCAACCTGCGTAATACCGAAGTGTTACGTCTGAGAGAGCAGTTGCTTTACTATAATAAAGCAATTACAGCTATTGAATTGCACGATAACAGTCCGGATAAACCCAAACTGAACGATTTTATTAATAAACGCCGTAAACTCGAAATTCGTCTGCAGGACAAAGTGGATTCACTAAATGTGTTCGACAATAAAAGTCAGGGAATTGAAGCACAAAAGTTGCTCAGTGAATGGCTCGAGGCTGTGAAAAATAACGAAAACTACATGGCTTTGTATAAGTCCATGCAGGAACGATTAATTGAGTTCATGAAACAGTTCAAGCGTTATGCACCTCTGGGCGCTGAAATGAAGCGTATGGAGCGTGAAATTAACGTATACGAACGCGAATACTTATCTGTATTACACGACCTTGGCGTGGCCCGACAGAACGAGAAGAATATTTCTATGCGTTCCAATATGAAAATATATGATCAGGCTAAATTCCCGATTAACGCCATTCCTCCCAAAACGAAGCTCTATGTTGTAATTGGTGCGTTGTTTTCGCTCATATTTTATTTATTGGTTGTGTTTCTGATTGAATTATTCGATTCCAGAATTAAATCGCCATCGCAACTCAAAAAACTGATTGAAAAAGATGTAATTGCAGCTTATAGCGCTCCTTCGAAAAAAAATATTGCCAGGGAATATATTGAAACAAGGGCTACCAAAATGATTTTTCAAAAAGTCCGCGAAATTTCGTTTGGTAAGGACAGACCGGTTGTATTGCAGTTTATTTCTAACTGGCACGACATTGATGCACGTGAATATGCCTTATTACTAGCCAATGAATTACGGAAATATAATTTTACTGCCACGATTCTGGATTTTAAGTCAAATGCATCAGATTCAGTTTTGCCGGACTCTGATAGTCAGATATTGAGGAAGGATAATTACGATATGTATGATAGCTACAATGCATTGCTGCAATCAGAAAATATAAATACTGATTTTGTCCTGTGTTTATATCCTGAAATAAATGCAGGTATTGCAAGTCCGGCTTTATTATCCGAAGGATTAATTACAATATGGGTGTTCGATGCCAATTCACTTTGGACTAATGCTGATAAATATCTGCTTGATAAAGTGAACCAAATTGTTCGAAATAACGATTTTGCGATACTAATAAATGCTGAGCCCGATAATCTTGAGGAAATGTATGGTGAAGTACCGAAAAAAAGGTCGTTTATCCGTAAGTTTATTAAAAATATGTTGCGTAAAATAGTGTGAATCTGATTGCTATATGGATAGTCCGCAAACTATAACCAATGCCCGTTTAAAACATGCACTTATTGTTCTTTCAGTAAGTGTGGTATTTGTTGCCCTCATGGTTCTTGCAATTTATTTTTTTAGCAGGAACAATATGATGGCTGGCATAGCTGTACTGATTATTCCATTTCCGATTCTATTTCTGTACAAATTCATAACTACTCCCCGTTTTGGCTTTTTAACTGTATTGTTTGTAAATTATTTTGCCATTGGTTTAACACGTTACATCCCGGCACCCCTGGGACTACTGGTCGATGCTACATTGGTGCTTACATTTATGGCGCTGATATTTAGTCAGTACAATCATAAATTGGAATGGAACCTGGCTGCAAAGGATTATACCATTTGGGTCAGTGTATGGGCCATGATGACTTTTTTGCAGTTTTTTAATCCGGAGGCAGTTAGTAGAGAGGCCTGGTTTTACGCTATGAGGGGATATGCTGTATACACGCTTTTTACAGTTCCTTTAGTATATCTGATTTTCAATAAACCATCTGACCTGGAGACCCTTATCAAGCTTACAGCCTGGTTCACCATTGTTGGGGCATTAATTGGGTTAAAGCAAAAATACATAGGCCTGGATTCTGGTGAAAAAAAATGGTTGATGATTCCCGGAAATTATAGTACCCATTTGCTATTCGGACAATTACGCGTGTTTTCAATTTTCTCGGATGCCGGCACCTATGGTAGCAGTATGGGTTTTTTCGGGGTAGTGTACACTGTATTAGCCATTCATAATAAGGTGCTTAAAAAAAGGATTTTTTATTCAGTTGTAGCTTTACTTTCGTTGTATGCAATGATAATTTCAGGCACTCGTAGTGCTATTGCGGTTCCGTTAGTGGGTTTTATGATGTATACGGTATTAACCAAGCAGGTTAAAATCATTGTAACTACCGGTACTGTTATTTTTCTGCTTTTCTTTTTTCTCAAATACACTACTATTGGTCAGGGCAACTACGATATAAGGCGCATGCGAAGCGCTTTTAGCGAAGACAATGCCTCGATGAATGTACGATATGAAAACCGGAAATTATTTGCTGCTTATCTGGCTACCCGTCCTTTTGGCGGAGGTGTGGGTTCGGCAGGCAATTGGGGAATGAGATTTACACCACATACATTTCTGGCACAAACGGCTACCGATGGTTGGTATATACAAATATGGGCTGAGCAAGGTGTAGTAGGTTTAACGGTGTATTTGGCAATGATACTCTATTTTTTTTCAAAGTCATGTTTTCTGATTTTTTTCCGACTGAAAAAGCCCGAAAATTTGTATCCGGCAATAGCTTTTACATCAGGTATGCTTGGTTTAATGGTTTCGTCGTACACAGCTGCCAGTTTAGGACAGCTTCCCAACACCATTATCGTT
>JBLIZK010000494.1:0-20251 GCA_048859825.1 Paludibacter sp. | reverse complement strand
CCATTTCAACCAATACAGGTGCAATTTTGTCTAATTGGTCTTTTCGGGGTACATATTTTCCCGATGCCTGCCACATGTCTCTGTAAACAAGACTAAATTTAATTTCTCTTTTTGTTTCCATTTTCAAATGAGATTTTTATACCTTATATTAATACCTTATATTCAGCACTTCATTAAAGAAATATTTCTTTATTTGATGCAAAATTACATCATTATTTTCATATTAAAGAAAATTTTCCGTAATATTTTTAGATAATGAAGATTGTCTATAAAACAAATTGAAATTGATAGGTATTAAAAATAATCAGATTGAAAAAAATGAGTTGCTTGAGTGTGAAATAATAAGTTTGTGTGGTTTAATTGCGTCAAATTATAATTTGATATTTTTTTTAATCTACACATATAACTGCATAATGTGTAAGAAAGTTTCTGTTATGGTATAAATGTGAGTTTTGGTTGTGTTTGCAATTGTTTTATCTTTGTAAGAAAGAACTTTCCTTATTGCATAGTGTTATTTGCATTATCAATATTAAACACAAAAACTGGTTGAATGAATTTTATACGAAAACCTGAATGGTTACGCACAAAGATATATAGTGAAGCTTCATTTTCGGGTGTAAGCTCGGTTATTAAGGAATATGGTTTGCATACCATTTGTAGTAGTGGAAGGTGTCCGAATCAGAGTGAATGTTGGAGTAAAGGTACAGCCACGCTTATGATTGGAGGCGAAATATGTACAAGAGCTTGTAAGTTTTGTAATACAATAACAGGAAAGCCTCTGGCACTTGATAAAAATGAGCCGGCAAATGTAGCCAGATCTATTCAATTAATGAAGTTAAAACATGCTGTAATAACGTCGGTTGACAGAGATGATTTGCCCGATGGAGGCGCAAATCATTGGGCAAATACTATTCGGGAAGTAAAGAAACTAAATCCTGAAACAACTCTGGAAGTGCTAATTCCCGATTTTGATGGAAAAACTGAATTGCTAGATATGGTCATTGCGGAAAAACCGAACATTATTTCGCACAATCTGGAAACAGTTCGGAGATTGACCCCTCAGATAAGAACAAAAGCTAAATATGAAACAAGTTTACAAGTACTTGCCTATATTGCGTCCAAGTCAGTGGTTGCCAAAACCGGAATAATGCTTGGACTCGGCGAAACAGAAGATGAAATTATTGAATTAATGCAGGATGCTTTTAATACAGGCTGTACGATACTTACAATTGGTCAATACATGCAACCTTCGCGTAAAAACGTAGCTGTAAGTGCATACATCCATCCCGATAAGTTTGCAGAATATAAGGATATTGGTCTGAGAATGGGGTTTAAGAGAGTTGAAAGCGGGCCGTTTGTGCGTTCATCGTATTGTGCAGAAAATCATGTATAAAAAAATAACTGTCCGATATGGGCAGTTATTTTTTTTTGTGAGTATTCTTTATTTTATGCTCCTTTTTCGCTTAAATAACGTTCAGCTTCAATTGCAGCCTGACATCCGCTTCCGGCAGCAGTAATGGCCTGGCGATAGTGCGGATCGGCTACATCGCCTGCTGCAAATACGCCTTCGATATTTGTACGTGGTGTGCCGGGAACTGTTTTAATATAGCCTACTTCGTCAGTTTCAATCCAGGGTTTAAATACGTCTGAATTTGGTTTGTGTCCGATTGCTAAGAAAAAGCCATCAATCTGAATGTGTACAATTTCTTCATCAGATTCGCCACGTCGCTTTATCAAATTGGCACCTTCTACTACGTTGTTTCCTGTTAAACCAAGTGTTTCATGTTCAAACAATACTTCTATTTTGGGATTTGACAAAACACGCTCCTGCATTATTTTTGATGCACGCAGGTATGGTTTGCGAACAATTAAAAATACTTTGTCGGCTAAACCAGCAAGGTAGGTTGCTTCTTCACAAGCAGTATCGCCACCACCTACAACAGCAACTTTACGTTTACGGTAGAAGAAGCCATCGCATGTAGCACATGCTGATACCCCTGAGCCGGCATATTTTTGTTCATCGGGCAATCCGAGGTACTTTGCAGTTGCGCCAGTAGCAATAATCAAAGTTTCGGCTTCAATTACCTTTTCACCATCAATGGTTACTTTGTATGGCGAAACACTTAAATCGGTTTCGGTCACATAACCAAATCGAATATCAGCACCAAATCGTTCAGCTTGCTTTTTCAGGTCTTCCATTAATTCCGGACCGGTAATGCCCTGTGGATAACCCGGAAAGTTCTCAACTTCATTAGTGGTTGTTAACTGTCCGCCCGGTTGCATACCTTCGTACAGTACCGGCGAAAGATTTGCTCTTGATGTATAAATAGCAGCAGTATATCCTGCAGGGCCTGAACCAATAATCAGGCATCGTACTTTTTCTGTCATAATTGTATTCTTTTGTAGCTCTAACTTAAAGTGAGCACAATGATTTTATCTTAAGTCGTTTATTATTAAGTTTTTAAATTTACTTTTATCAAAAGTGAAACTCTTATCGCTTATATTGTTCACCTTTTGATAATTTGTCAATGTTAAAGTGGTAACGAGTGCCTTCTTGTCGGTTAGTTTAAGCATTACCAAATTTCCGTTCGATTTATTTATATGCACTTCTACTTTTTTGAACTCTGCTTTTGATTGAGCAGGCGTAAGTTCAATAATGTAATTAACTGCTGATTTTAATCGGGAAAATTTGGCAACAGATTTTTGTTTGAAACCGGCAATAATAACCATTGGATTTATACCCGCTAATTCATCCGGCCCAGGTTCGGTAATGGATACTTCATTGTCCGAAGCGTTATAGCTCCATTGTGTTTTGCCATCAAACCATACCCGGGCATTTTCCATATCGAGCATGAATTTATTACCCTTAAGCGTGAACACTCCTGTTACTGACTGCGAATTTAAAGCATTTTTTTCGGATGCCACAATTTTGAAATTGGTTCGGATGGCAGTTGTCTTGACAGATTGGATTAATTGATTTATAACTTTCTCTGCATCAGTAGTGTTTTGCGCATTCAGGCTAAATATCGAAATTATGAATAGGATTATTGAGATTTTTAATTTCATGATTTAGAGTGTTTTTTTATCCGTATTAATGACAAATTTTGTTGTTCTCTGCAAAAGCATTAATTGCACTATAAATTGCTTTTACAATTGTCGCAGAATTTGTTCCAGATGATAATCGTCCATTACTAGTACCTGTCGTGCCTTGCTACCTTCGAAAGGTCCAATGATACCAGCAACTTCCAGTTGGTCGACTATTCGTCCGGCGCGATTGTATCCGATAGAAAATTTACGCTGGATTAATGAAGTTGAACCTTGTTGATTTGCCACAATTAAACGGGCAGCCTCTTCAAAAAGCGGATCGCGCTTGGTCATATCTACCGAGCTAAGATCAATGTTTTCGGCATCGGGATTAATGTATTCAGGCAGGTAAAATGCGGTTGGATATCCTTGTTGATCGCCAATAAAATGGACTATGTTTTCAACTTCAGGAGTATCGACAAAAGCGCACTGAACACGGGTTAAATCGCTACCCTGCGAGAATAGCATATCGCCTCGACCCACAAGCTGATTGGCGCCCGGTGCATCTAAAATTGTACGCGAGTCAATCATTGACGAAACGCGGAATGCCACCCTTGCCGGGAAATTGGCTTTTATTACACCGGTTATGATGTTGACAGATGGTCGCTGAGTGGCAATAATCATATGTATACCCACAGCCCGAGCCAGCTGAGCAATACGTGCAATTGGCATTTCCACTTCTTTGCCGGCTGTCATAATCAGGTCGCCAAACTCATCAACGATTACTACTATGTATGGTAAAAAGCGATGTCCTTTTTCAGGATTTAAATGGCGGTTTGTGAATTTTTCATTGTATTCTTTAATATTCCGCACATGCGCTTTTTTTAATAAATCATACCTGTCGTCCATTTCCTTGCACATTGAGTTGAGTGTTTCAACAACTTTGCTGGTGTCTGTAATGATTGCATCGTCGCCATCAGGCAATTTTGCAAGAAAATGTTTTTCAATGTCGCCATAGATGTTGAACTCAACTTTCTTGGGGTCGACCAATACAAATTTGAGTTGCGATGGATGTTTTTTGTAGAGTAATGATGTGATAATGGCATTCAATCCTACCGATTTACCTTGTCCGGTAGCTCCGGCAACGAGTAAGTGAGGCATCTTGGTTAAATCCACCATGAAAATGTCGTTTGTAATTGTACGGCCAAAAGCAACCGGAAGTTCAAATTTTGATTCCTGAAATTTCTTCGAGGCAATTACAGAATGCATAGAAACTACCTGTGGATCTGCATTGGGTACCTCAATACCAATGGTTCCTTTACCCGGAATAGGGGCAATAATACGTATACCGGTAGCAGCCAGACTAAGCATGATATCGTATTCCAGATTTCGGATTTTTGAGATACGTACACCTGCTTTAGGTACAATTTCATAAAGTGTAATTGTAGGTCCTACAGTGGCTTTAATTGTTTCAATCTCAATGCCGTAATTCTGAAGTGTGGTAATAATTCTGGTTTTATTAGCATTTTGCTCCACCATATCAATGTGTGTGTCGTTTTCGGAACCATACATTTTAAGTAAATCTACGGTAGGAGTTTTATAGTGGGTTAAATCGAGTGTCGGATCATATTTCCCCAGTTTGCTCACATTGTAAAAGGGGTCGTCGTTCTCGTCCGATTCGTTTCTTGGTTCCACAATAAGTTCTTCGGGGGCTTTTGTAGGCTCAATTTCGAAAGGAACATCATCATTATCGATAGGTAAAATCTCCGGAGTTTCGATTATTTCATCTTCATCCACCATCAAGTCGTCAGGTGCAATAACAATGCTTTCTTCTTCAGGTGCCTTCGTTATCCAGTCTTCGGGTATTATTTCCGTTCCTACCGCTACGTTTTGTTCTGTAGTCGACTCGTTCATTAAATCATTGGTTATCTCCTCTGTTGATTCATTCTCAGTAGCTACTTCTTTTTTCTTTTTACTGAATAAGCGTTTTAAAAATGGTATTGTAGCGGCCGAAGTAATTACACTATATAAAACAAATACACCAGCCAATGATAAAATTGTTCCGGGTAAACCTATGTACGAAGT
Source organism: Paludibacter sp. (assembly GCA_048859825.1). GTDB lineage: Bacteria > Bacteroidota > Bacteroidia > Bacteroidales > Paludibacteraceae > Paludibacter. The sequence goes on along the minus strand of JBLIZK010000494.1, from coordinate 15,142 downwards.
TATTATGTCGCTAATAACTTCGCCATGTAAACCGCCGGGAGCAAAAAATAGCCACTCTTTTACAAACGGATTTACTGCCAGTGCTAATGTAATTGAAAGCCAGATAAGCCAAAACGCAGTGTGGAAAAAGGCCGCAGTTATTGACATAGTTTTTACTTTCAACAGTTTTAGTGCAGCTATATATCCAAAGAAAAGAAGTGCAAATGACGAAATTCCAAACCAACGATGTATCAACGTTTCAGCCATAAATGCGCCGGTTACCGAAGTCCAGTTTTGAATATCAGACCGGTTTTCAACAGCATCGGCAATACTCAGATCCATTTTGCTTTGGTCGGCTGCTCCGGTAAAGAAATATGAAATTAATGCAAGTGAAAGATATAGAACGCCAAACAGAACAAAAATACCAGCAACAAAACGAGTACGTTCATCGGTGAAAAACAACTTGAGTCCTTTGACGAAACCAACATTGTTTTCAGAAGATGTACCGGCAGAACTAACTTTACTTTCGCTTCTGGCCGATGTTTTAATATCTTGTTTTTTTTCTGTTTTTTTGGTTGGTTTTACTGGTTTACGGGGTGCCATATTTTTACATGTTTTGAAATACAAACTTACACAAAAAAAATGTGATTTTTACCAGCAAATACTATTTATAAACATTTTGCAATGTTGTAACTTATCAATTGATGTGTTTTGATGCGGGCGCAAAGAAAAAGCGATAAATAAAGGAATAATACCTGTATTTATCGCTTAAGTTTTACTGTAAATAGTCAATGATATGACTATGATATAGTACAGTATTTAATTATAGTAAGCTTACTTTACAATTATATTTGTATTTTAATACTACTCTTGTTGGGTCTGGTACAGGTTGCATATTTACAATTCTAACAGTAAAACTTTCAGAATCTTTAATTGATGCAAGAACATCTTTATCAACAATGGTAAGATTGATTGCTGTTGTTCCACCTGAAATAGTTGTCATGTTGTTTTGGGCCACAAGTTTGTCGCCAATGTAAAACTTGACTCCTAAAAATAGTAAAGCAGTTGTTATGTCGGCTTCAGGCAATGTTAATTCCACTGAAGTTATATCAAATGTTTTAATAACATTTTTGCTCAGATTTAATTCTTCAATTTTTTCGTTGATAAAATCTGTTGAAACTTCTTTGTTGTATATTTCATATCCTTCTACTGATGTCTTTTGAGGGGCTTTAAGTTGAGCTGAAGCCATGTTGCTACTTTCAGAAGTAGTAAAATCAATAGTAGGTGCAGTTCCTGTAAATTCTTTTGATGCCAAATTATTAAGATCCTCGCAAGCGAACAATGAGATCATTAACAATGTAAACGTGAAAATTTTAAGTGTTTTCATAAAATGAATTGATTAGAAAATTAAAATAATTTAGTGAATAAATAACCAAAGTCAATAGTTTAACCTCTTTGTAAGGCTAATTATATTTTTACTTTAAAGTGTAAATGTACAACATTGTCCCGGTATAATTGTTTAGTTTTCTATTAAATAATTTTAGTGAATGGCTAAGATTAGTGCTCTGTTTTGTCAAAAAGTAATACAATTAAACAATTTATGTTATTGTGTTGTTGTAGGAATCAGTAAGCCCTTGTGCTCTGTTTGTCTTTAAAATCAGTAAGATAGATTGCAAAGCTAAATAAGTGTTGCTGAAAAAAAGTGAAACCCGAATGTATAAAATAATTAATTCAACAAATATGAAAAAAAAACTTCAAATTGTTCTGTTATTACTTCTGATTGCAGGTGTGAAAATGACCTATGCACAGAAGTCGGTGTATAATCTTTATTTTCTTGAAAATGTACCTCAACGTAGTATATTAAATCCGGCACAGCAACCAACCAGTGGCTTTTATCTTAGCTTACCTGTTATCGGGTATACTCAGGCTGATTTCGGCACTACCGATTTATCAGCCTCTTTATTATCAAAGGATGTTACCACAATCTTTAATGCGCTTAGTACTACATCAATGCTTGAAAGTTCATCAAATATTAATCTTTTGGCGTTTGGTTATCGGAAAAATGCAAACTACTATAAATTTGGTGTAAATATGCGTAGTATTGTTTCGATAGGATTACCAAAGGATTTATTTAGGTTAGCTTTGTTTGGTGTTAACTCATCAGACTACTTATCAGGGAATGTAAACGATTCAGTTTTTAATTTAGGTTCTTTTAGTCAGGATGCCCAATCGTTTGTTGAAGTGTCGTTAGGTTATAGTCGTAAAATAAATGATAAATTATCTTTCGGAGGGAATTTAAAATACCTGCACGGTTTGGCTAATGTCCAAACTGAATTTGATAATTTTGATATTCATACTGGTGTGAACAGATGGATGATTAATGCAAATGCAGTAATGCGTACTACTTTGCCGGGGAATACTTATGTCGGAAACACAATTAATTCAATTGAATTTAATATGCCTTCTGCTGCTATGGATTATATAAAACCACAGGGTGTTGGTTTTGGCGTTGATTTAGGAGCTACTTACCGTATGTTAGATTTTCTTGAATTGGGGCTTGCTGTCACAGACCTAGGATTTATTTCATGGAGCAAGAATGTAAATGATATTCATATTGCAGCCGATTATGATTTTGAATCGTTAAACAATACCGGTGGTAGTGGTGTGTTTGATGGTGTTGATATGAAGGCATTGTTTGACTCATTGAATAATAATGTTGACCAACATATTACTGTAAATAACTGAACTAAGAGAAGAATATCCGGCATCGGTCCCAAAATTAATGCTAGTGCGGAACTGGGTTTTCTTAAAAATAAGTTAAGTGTTGGATTATTGTCATCTACTGCATTTTATGATAAAAGAGTTTATGAGAATTTTGTAACTTCCTTCAATATTAAACCGGTTAATTGGTTTAATATGGCACTGTCGTATGGAATTACTAATTGGAAAAGTTCTAGTTTTGGAGCCGGCATGGGAGTAAGGGTTGGTATGTTTAATTTCTTTTTGTCGTCCGATTTTATACCCACTTCTTATGAAAAATACAAACTGGATAATCCGATTGAATTGGGTACGGGTAGAACGATCCGAAATGTTACTTTGCCAGATAAAGCAAAGCAATTTAATTTTGCAGTTGGGATGAACATCGTATTTGGAAACAAACGCGACAATGATAAAGATGGGGTTAGAGATAGTAAAGACAAATGTCCCGATACACCTTTTGGTGTAATTGTTGATAGAAAAGGGTGTCCTTTGGATACTGATAAAGATTCAATTCCTGATTATCTCGACAAATGTCCTGATACACCAGTTGAAGCTCATAAATTTATTGATGGCGATGGTTGTCCGCTCGATACAGATGGCGATGGAGTTTTTGATTATATAGATAAATGTCCGGATACACCGCAGGAAGCAATAGGTAAAATTGACTCGGTAGGTTGTCCTCTCGATACAGATATTGATGGTGTGCCTGATTACCTTGATAAATGTCCTGGTTCAGTACCTGGAGCAACTGTTGATTCAGTAGGTTGTGCACTGGATACTGATAAAGACGGAGTTGCTGATCATATTGATAAATGTCCGGATACGCCAAAAGAAGCTTACGGAATGGTTGATGTGTTTGGATGTCCGCTTGATTCAGATAAAGATGGAGTACCGGATTATTTGGATAAATGTCCGAATACTGTTCCTGAGGCTGTTTCAACGGTTGATTCAGTAGGTTGTCCGCTGGATAGCGATGCTGATGGCGTATCAGATTATCATGATAAATGCCCGGGTACACCTGCAGAGGCAATTGCTAAAGTAGATTCTGTTGGTTGTCCGGTAGATTCAGATGGTGATGGTGTATATGACTATTTGGATAGATGTCCTACTATTCCGGGTGTAGCATCAAATGGTGGATGTCCTGAAATTAAAAAAGAAGTAAGAATGCTATTCCAAAAAGCTTTACAGGGCATTCAGTTCGAGACAGGAAAATCAGTTATTAAACCGGCATCTTTCGGTATCTTGAATCAGGTTGCTGCCAGTTTGAAAGAGAATCCAACATATTTGGTAGAAGTTCAGGGGCATACTGATAATGTTGGTAAGAAAGAATCAAATATGAAATTATCAGTTGATAGAGCAACGGCAGTTCGTAAGTATTTGATTCAGAAAGGTGTGGCTGAAGGTCGAATCACTTCGAATGGTTACGGCGATACAATGCCGGTAGTGCCGAATACAACAGCACAAAATAAAGCTAAAAACCGAAGAGTACAGTTTGTTGTATCCTTCGAAGAAATAAAAACAGAGAATTGAGGACTACAAGTTGAATGAAAACAGGCCGAGTTTCGGCCTGTTTTTTTGTTTATAGGAACCGATTTTCAATACAAGCTGTTAAAATAGTGTTATAGTATTTATTCACCAATAAATAAAACCATGATTTGAAGTATTTATTTGACAGAAAAGTACTACAAATAAACATTTTTTTATAATTTTGTTGCTACGTAACCCAAATTATCGACAAAAAGCAACATCTTATATCCAACGCAATGAGAAAACAATTAATTATAAGAACTATAAAGGTATTAATAGTCTCATTATTAGCGATTTCATGTACTGTGAATACCGATATTGATGCCAGACTCAATGACCTGTTAAGTGGACAGAGTGTTGTAATTCCCCTGGGAAGCGATTCTGTGAAACTGTACGACATCCTTTCGCAATTTGACACTGCCAAAATTTTCGGGACTTCCGGGAATGATATTTATATTAAATATAACGATACTCTGGACTGGAAGTACAAGTATTTTGATTTGTTCGGAAACGTATACAATATTGCAGATTCTGTAATGCCATCCGCAATAACTCCAATGCTTCCCGCAGGTGTGGAATTTCAGATTCCAATAAAATATGAAATTCCCCTTACTTTAAATGATTTTGAAGGAAAGATTGAAAGTGCCGAAATTAATTCTACAAAACTGAAACTTACATTATTTTCCGAAAATCTGTTGGGATTGCAAGCTAAGGATATACAGTTAAAAGTAATTTTTAGCTCAAAATTCTATACTGATTTGGCAGGTGATACTACAATTGTTTTAAAAAGCAGAAGTAATTTTGGAGTAGCGGAGGTAGATACACTCCTTCCGTTCATTATAAAATCAACTTCGAGTATTGATACTTTGCGTATGACTATAATGATGACGGTTAAACCTACGACAAATGTTGTTGTAGTTCCAACGTCGAAACTGAAGATTGCGTATACAATATTTGAAACGGATGCAAAAGTATATTATGGTAGATTTTTTACGCCCGATATTGACCTGGGAATAGTAGAACAGGCCTACGATTTAACTGAATACATCAATGAAATACCGGATAAAAGTATTTTGAAAATTACTAACCCCGAAATTACTCTTAATGTACTGAATCATTCAGGCATTGGTGGAAATCTGGTGTTCGATACGATAAAAGCCTATAAAGCCAATGATGCAGGTTTTGAACCGATATATGCTCTTTTTAATGGGAATAAATCCAGGACTGTGGCAATTGCCCGTAAAAATAGTATTAACGATAGTGCAGCTGAAACTTTGCTGAAATTGGACAATACAGCTGAAAATGGTGATATAGACAGATTCTTTCAACAATTCCCGTTACCTGATAAGCTGTTTTATAAATTTGATTTAGAGCCGAATTATAAAACGGGTGATCCGTTGGAATTTTTCTCTCCAACTGATAAAGTTGAAGGGCAATTGTCGGTAAAAGTTCCGTTAAAACTGGATGCCGGTAGCTCATATATTTATACAGATACTTTGACAAATGTTAGCTTCGAAGGGCTAAATGATGACGGTCTTTTTAACGATATCTTTTTTGTATTCAAAGTGATAAATAAATTTCCATTGAAGGGAAAATTGAGCATTCAGTTTTTGGATGAACACGGGAATGAGCTTACAGGATTTGAAAACCTGTTAAACGATTCAATAATTACGGCCCCTGAAATCGATGAACAGGGTGATGTGCTGACCGGAAAATACAGTGAATCATTTATTATTTTATCGATTGATAAAGATGAAATGGATAGACTTGGTTTTGTGAAAAATATTAAATACTCTATTGAAATTGAAAGCGAAGAGAATAGAAAAATTACTTTCAGAAGAGAAAATGAACTCGTTTTAAAGTTAGGTGTTTTTCTTAAACATGAAAAACTTTTTGATTTCGGGAATTAAGCTAAATGATTAATGGGGAGAGGAAAACGGGCTAAAATAAAATTGTTCATAAATTAAACATTGGTGTGTAAATGAAAAAAATCATTCTGACAACATTCTTGAGTATCGTGTTATCCTTAGTGGGTGTCAATGCGCAGTTGTCCAATACTTTGTACTTTTTGGAAAGTGCACCTGTACGACACCAGTTTAATCCAGCTTTTCAGCCACTTTGTAATTTTTATATCAGTTTACCCGCAATTGGGAATTCTCAGGTGAGTCTGGGAAATAATTCCTTAACTGTTTCAATGCTCGATTATGATAAAACCAAATTATTAAATACAATCAAACCTTCTACATTAATTGATGCTGATATACAAACGAATCTGTTAGGCTTTGGGTTTCGAAAAGGAAGTGCCTATTGGACTTTTGCAGCAACTGCAAAAATGGCAGCTGATATCGCTATTCCGAATGATGTTTTCAGATTATTGTTGAATGGTAATGCCGAGATAATAAATGGTGTACCTACATTAACCAACTCTACTTTTGATTTGTCTGATTCTCATGGAGCAGCCAATGGATATATTGAGGCTGCGTTAGGGTATTCACGTGAATTAAGTGAGAAATGGACAGTTGGTGTTAAACTTAAGTACCTTCACGGATTTGCTGGTGCTAAATTATATTCATCAAATCTTACTCTGCTTTCAGGAATTGATGATTTTACTTTAAAAGGTAATGCAACTCTGAGTGCATCCTATCCTGATATTGATAATATCTCAGTAAAAACGTTTTTAAAACCTGCAGGGATAGGTGGAGCAATTGATTTGGGTGCAACCTATAAACCAATTGAAAATTTACAATTAGCTGCATCGGTTACAGATCTTGGAATGATGCGCTGGAATTCAAATATAAATAATAGTATTTACTCCATTGATTATCAGTTTTACGGACTCAATGGATTTAATATTAATAATATCCTTACAATCCTTACAGGGGTGGATACTGGTAATTTGACTGATTCAATTCTAACAGACCTGAAAGACCATTTACAGGAAACAACTAATAACAAAGGATTTGGTAGTACGATTGCACCTCGAATGAATGCGAGTGCAGAATATAGTTTTTTAAATGAGATATTAAGTGTTGGAGTATTAGGATCGGCTAAATTACTCAATAAAAAAATCTATCCCAGTGTTACAGCTGCAGTCAATGTTCGGCCTGCTAATTGGTTTAATATGTCACTTTCGTATTCTGTATTAAATGGGAAAGGGGGAAACCTTGGAGCTGGTCTTGGATTCCGATTGGGATTTGTAAATGCATTTGTTACTGCAGATTATATTCCTATGTATTATGCTAATTTATCGTCTCCTTTATCATTGGGTGGGTTTAATATTACAAAAGTTCCTGCCAAAACCGATAGATTAAATTTAGCTGTAGGTGTGAATCTAACTTTTGGAAACAAACAGGATGATGACAAAGATGGTGTTAAAAACAGAAAAGATAAGTGCCCTGATACTCCATTTGGCGTTATTGTAACGAAAGATGGATGTCCGTTGGATACCGATGGCGATGGTGTACCTGATTATCTGGATAAATGTCCGGATACACCGAAAGAAGCTAAAGGATTTGTGGATCCGGATGGTTGTCCGCTGGATACTGACGGCGATGGAGTTCCTGATTTCAAAGATAAATGCCCTGATACACCTGAAATTGCCTGGCCAACGGTTGATTCAATTGGCTGTCCGAAAGATACCGATTTGGATAAGGTGCCAGATTATCTGGATAAATGTCCGGATACACCAGAAGCAGAACGAAACCGTGTGGATAGTGTTGGCTGTACGATTCCGCTTGATAGTGTTGCTTTGGGACTAAAAAAACCAGGAACTTCAACCATTGGCAATGCTTCAGCAAATAGCAATATTTCTGGAGATAATTTAGACTCGGATGGCGATGGAATTCCGGATAAAATTGACAGATGTCCACATGTTGCTGGAGTGAAGTCCAATGGAGGGTGTCCTGAAATCAAGAAAGAAGTGAAAGTGATATTCCAGAAAGCTTTACTGGGTATACAATTTGAAACTGCGAAATATGACATTAAGCCACTGTCGTTTGTTATCCTAGATCATGTTGTACGTGTTTTACTTGAAAATCCGAATTATATGGTGGAAGTTCATGGACATACTGACAATATGGGTGATGCCGCAAAGAATCAGGTTCTGTCTGAAAACAGAGCAAATGCTGTTAAGAATTATCTGATTGAGAAAGGTGTACCTGCTTCGCAATTAAGCTCGAATGGATATGGACCAACCAGACCTGTTGCGCCAAACACTACAGCTGAAGGTCGTAAACAGAACCGAAGGGTAGAGTTTGTAGTCAGTTTTGAATAAAGAGAATGAAGGTATTATTTGTAATTCTCGGTATTTTAAGTCTTATTTTAGGAATAGTGGGTGTTTTTTTACCCATTTTACCCACTACTCCGTTTGTTTTATTATCGGCCTATTTATTTGGTCGGAGCTCTGAAAAACTAAATAAATGGTTGTTGGGAAACAAGTATTTGGGTTCTATAGTTCATAATTACAGAGTTGAGAAAGCAATAGCACTTCACACAAAAATAATTTCTATTACTTTTTTGTGGATCACGATGCTCTATTCAGGACTGGTAGTACTGTCAGACAAGATATACCTGCAACTTCTGTTGTTGGTTATTGCAGTAACTGTAACCATACATATTTTACGGTTTAAAACAAAACGATAGAACTTGGTTTAAATGGTGCTTTAGTTACTAATTGCGCACGAGGTATGGGAAGCGGAAAAAGTCGGTAAAAGTCATCCTTCAATACTGAAACCATTACTCTGGCCACACCTTTTCGAATAATATCAATTTCGTTAGCTGCTCTGTATGATAAATCAATAATGCGATTTCGCACATGTGGTCCTCTGTCAGTTACCATAACAATAATGGTTTTCCCGTTTTCAGGATTCTCAACCAATAATTTTGTACCAAACGGGTAAGTTTTATGGGCACAAGTCAGGCTATCATTGTGATACCTGATGCCACTTGCAGTACGTGCTCCCTGCATACGCTTGCTATAGAATGTTGCAAACCCTGTTTCCGTATTCCCGGCAAGAGTTATTTTAGACAATAAAAAGAATACGGAGCAAAAAAATATTTTTTTAGTTACGTGTAAGTTCATTTTTATAGTAAATTTCTTTCTCGCCATCATAAACAGTGAAATTTAAAGTTATGGAAGAATATGGAGTACATTTTCCTTCAAATGTGCTGATAATATGCCCCGATGTAGGTTGTTCGAGCATTGATATTACACTGTCTTTTTGTTCAACAATTAACATGTAATTGATGCCTGTATTGAGAATATTTCGTATTATGTAATGAGAACTATCCAGTTTGCTTTGTTCAATAATAGTAGTATATACCAGAGGTGAAGCAGATATTGAACTGGTTTCTTTACATTTCCAGTTACCACTAAACGAACTTTGTATGTTGGGTTCGTGCGTATTACATGAATCAACCAAAATAAGCAAACTAACAATAAAAAACAACCGAAATAATTTCATAAAATTTACCAGTTACATATTAGTTTTGCAAAGATATTACGCTCGGTTTCGTAATAATCAAGTCCTCGTGTGCCGAACAAGTGATTCTTGTATTTTTCATTTAATATATTTTCAATTCCGGCATTCAACTTCAAACCAATTCCTTTTTTATGTATCTCAGGCGATTGAAGATGCAGATTCAAAATTATGTGTCCGGGAGTTTTAACTTCGGTACTTGCAGCTTCGTTTTGTTTCAATGCCCATTGAGCTGATAATTTTGCCGCAAAATGTTTTGCAGTTTGGTATTCAATACCAAAAATACCATGTATTGGTGGTATCATTAATAGAAAATCACCGTTAGTAGCGTCCTGAGCCCGTACATATGATGCATTCATAAATGCAGAGATGTTCTTGTTTATCAGCCAGTTTGCATCCAGCTCAATTCCTGCATAAATTGCCTGATTAATGTTCTTTAGTACAAGGGCAGCTACCTGTTGGCCATTAATGTTTGTGAATGTACCTTCAGTTTCGGCTATCATATCTATTAGGTAGTTTGTAAAAAAGTCTGTTCTTAATCTGAATTTAGGACCATTGAATAAATAGCTCAAATTTGCCATTGCTCCCTTCTCGGGTTTTAAATCCGGATTTCCGATTTTCGGTTTCTGAGCACCCAAGTCAATGTATTTATACCTCTCTTCAATCGTAGCCACACGGTACGAACTTGCCATGCTTAGTACAAGTTTATGTTGAGTCGATGGGGTGTATTCAAGGTCGATGTTGGCTGCGTACGCAAATTCAGGTTTTTTTGATGGTAAAATGCGTGCAATCCGATTAGTGTATAACCTGTCGGTCGTATTCCCGTTTTTAATACTATATCGATACAACTCTTTAAAAAGTGTGTCATTTTCGGTTACAAAGAAATCCAGCCTGCCACCAAAATTCATGCTGAAATATTTGGGGTCGATTACTTTTTTATACAGGGCAAATACACCTGTATTTAAAGTACTGGCTTCCGGCGAGGGTTGGTCGGCAATGATTGTTGTGTCTGCACCATATACTCTTTTCTGGCGAAAGGTTTCTGATTGACGGTACCAGCTTTCAGCGCCTATCGTCATTGTGTTGTAGTCGTTAAAATAAAGTTCACTTGTGGCTCTAATGCCCGAAGTGGCATTAAAACTGGACGGGAGTATGGTTTGAGTGGCGCTGGCTATGTTTTCTACGTCGCGGGTAATGTTTTGAGTATAACCTTTAATGCTTAGTTTTTTAACAACAGGACTTAAATTGTTGAAAATATATTCAGCACTCATTTGTTTTCGTTTTACATCTTTGTAACGGACTAAAGCTGTTTTTCCAAAAGCGTTTCCACCCGGAATTCCGGCATCCCAAACTTTATATTCGTTATAGCCCACCACAAGTTCCTGGTTATTACCCCAGAGCATTCCACCTTTTATTGCCCATGATGCGTCGTTAAACTGACTGTTATTTAATTTGCCTGCAGGGGTTTGCATATCGTCTGCTTTTCGAATGTTACCCGACAGAGATAAATACCAGTTTTTGTTAGTTATATGAACAGTACCGGCGGTTTGAGTCATTTTGTTTATTGAACTATAACCGGCCTGGATATTGCCTGTTGAATGAAGCATTTCGGTATAGGCAGGCCGTTCACTTACAAAATTAACAATTCCCCCCACAGCACCTGAGCCGTAAATAACAGAGCCTGAACCCTTGATTACTTCAATCTGCTCTAGTTGATTAAGCGAAACAGTTGATAGAGCACCCGCAACGTCGGTTGCAGTTAATAATCTATCTCCATCTACCAAAAAAAGTAGTCTTTGTTCGTTCATTCCTCTTACGTTTACCGATGTTCCCCAACTGCCTTCACGCATGAGCGAAACGCCCGTTTGTGAGTTTAGGGCATCGGCTGGAGTAATAAAATCATTGGTTTCTATTTCTTTTTTATCCACATTTACTATTGGTACCCCAATTTTATTGCTCTGTATACTATAAACCACCACTTCTTTAATTTCCTTTTGAGGAAGCGAATCCGTGTTGATTGTGCTGTCGTTTGCCAGAAAAAGTGAAAGGAAAATACTTAAAAATGTCATGTTATTCTGATAATGTGAAAAATAATTGTTAATCTATAATGTCTTTTTTTGATGCCTGATACAATTCGTAATAGTAGCCTTTTTTCGAAATAAGGTCATTGTGATTGCCTTGTTCGATAATTTCGCCTTCGCGAAACACGATTATCTCATCCACCCATTTTACCGAACTAAGTCTGTGACTGATTATCACGGCCGTTTTATTTTTGGTCATTTTTCCAACTGATTTCATAATTTGCTGTTCGGCGTGTACATCAAGTGCGCTCGACGGCTCGTCCATCACTATAAAGTCGGCATTGCGGTAAAATGCCCGGGCAATTGCCAGTTTTTGCCATTGACCCATACTCAATTCCTCACCTCCATAAAAACTGTTACCAAGCATTGTGTCGTAACCCTTTGGTAGATTTTGCAATACCTCGTCAATACCAGCAGCACAGGCGGCTTCAACTATTTTAGCGTAGTCTGTTTTGTCCGATAATCGCCCTAGCGCAATGTTTTGGGCAGCACTAACGTTGTAAAGAGCAAAATCCTGAAATACAGCAGCCATGTTTTCCGATATTGCTTTCTGTCCTAATTGAGTAGTGCTAACGTTATCGAAATAAATCTGGCCCTCAGAGGGTTCGTAAAACCCACAAAGCAGTTTAATAAAGGTGGATTTTCCGGAACCATTATGCCCTACAATTGCTACTGTTTTTCCGGCCTCAATATTCAGATTTATATTTTTCAGAGCATTTCTTTTGCTGTTTTTGTAGCTGAAACTAAGGTTTTCTATTCGAATTCCCTTATTAAGTGTCATTCTATGTTTGCTAACAGACTCAATAGATGGGATAGCAAAAAAATCCATTATTTCATCAAGATAGCTGCTGTCTTCAAGTATTTGAGTTACTGATTTTAATAAATCGCTCAGAACGGTAAACCCTCTTTGAAATGAAAATAAAAAAAGAACCACTGCTCCAAGTGTTATTGTACCATTCATTTTCAGATACGATAACCATCCGAGCGTCACAAAGATAAGCACAACTGTGAATAAATGACTGCCAATATTTTGTAATATTTCTGAACGACGAATACTGATACGTTCAAAATGAAGTTTTTCTTGTCGGATTTGAAAATTTTTCCTGAAAAAATCACTAAAATGAAAAAGTCTTAACTCTTTTGCAAAGGGTAATGCTGTAAGTACACGGTTGAAGTAAAACATTTCCCTTTCGGTAGTGCTTTGCACTTTCTTTAGTTGCTGTTGTTTACGGGCAAATTTCAGACGTATTAAAATTCCCGGTATTACTGCAAGCAGTAAAATAAGAGCAATATACCATTGAATACTTATAAACAATACCAAAAGGAATACAGCCGATGCCAATGAGCGCAGCAACTGCAACCCATCATTAATAAGCTTTGTCGGTCTGAATGTCGACTCCTGCACTGCTCGATGAATTTTATCCAACTCGGCCGGGTTTTCCAGATTGTTGAGGTGTAACGATAGGTGCTTGTTTTGAACTGCTGCATACATTTGTTTTACAACCGATTGTAACATGCGCTCTCCCCACAATGTACGTAACTCGTTGACAAGTCCGTTTGCAAAAAATACAATGGCGGCAATGATTATAAGTGAGTAGAAACCAATAGCATGAAACGAATAAACTGATGCATCGCCGGTTAAATAATCGACCATCCATTTTATGCATACAATTAGTAAAAAAGGTAATACCCCCTGCAAAACAGACAGAATTGAATTGATAATTATTAATTTCTCCGAGCCTTTTCCAATGAATTTAAATGAGGCTGAACTTCTTTTTGATTTGCTGTATATTCGATTTGGTAAATGGTTGATATGTTGCGAAATATGGTTTAGTCGGGTGCTTAAATATGGAAATGTAATTATTAAAAGGTTGATGAGTGAGCGCTGCTTTATTTTAATAATCTCACTATTTGGAGATTTTTTTTTCGAAACTACTTTGCCCAAAAGTTCATTGCCGGAAAATGGTTTATCAAAAAAGCTGTTGTTGTCGCCTTTAGTTATGAATTGTACATCTGAATTTTGCTTAATGATTTTATGTATTCGGTGTGCAATCAACTTATTAGCACTCCGGAACACTACAATTTCACCTGGCTTTACTTCATCAGGAGCACATTTTTCTACCAGAGCATATTCTCCGCCTTTTAATGCAGGAAACATACTATATCCAGTCATCTTTATTTCGAGCAAATGCCCGTCATTAAGTAAAGATTCCGAAAAATTTTGTGCTTCAGCTTTGATGTTGCTCATTTTGAATGATGTAAGTAATAACGTCGGCGGTTGGAACAACTCCCAGTTCGTACGTTGGAACTGCAGCGCAAAGCGCATCAAAAAATGCTAATCGCTTACTTATGAATTTTCGCTCAAAATTATTCTGTATACAAAATGCCATAACTTTTGAAACCGCTGTAGCTCCTGTTAGTTTATTAGCGATGTTAACCGGAGAATGGCGGATAAGATATATAGCATCCAACGGTGCTTTTTTCGATTTGTCAACATAATACATTGGTGTGTTGTAAACAAAAAAGTGTTCATCCACTTTCCTGATTACCAGCCTGTCATCATTTACTATCATTGCTCCTGATTCGGCCCATATACGCGACATTGTACTTTTTCCGGCACCCGAAAATCCGCTAAACATCCGTCCTTTTTTACCATCGTATGCACAGGATGCATGCATCAGTACAGCATCAGTGTATAGGGTTAAATAATGCATTATTATTGGCCCCATAGGGTATTTGAGTGCTACAGCATCCTTGCTATAAATGGTCCATTTATCAAACCGGCTATTTAAATATGCTATGTGCTGAATTTCGCCTGCATTTTGCTGGCTATAAATTATAAAGCAGTATTCATTTCCCGTTTGATAGATGCTATAAAACCGCAAACTGTCGTTTTTTGCTTCGAAAGCAAGAGTGTATTGGTCAAAATCAACTTCAGGTATGCTTCTTTTGCAGGTCACCTGAATATTGGTCTGAACATCAGTTTCGACAAGAAAAGGTTCGTAGCCACTTTCCAGTTCAATAATTTCGTCACTATCCAATTGAATGATTATCTCAGCAATTGATATTTTAAATGATGTAGAAAATAGATTCATGATTAATGGCTATAAACTGAAAGGATATCCATTTTTTTTAGAAAAGATTCAATATCTGTTTTTGCTGTTTCTTCGTCTATATCAAATGTTTCAGTCATTTTAACCGCTAAAGTATCAATGCTTGCAGTTTCATCGGTTTGTTCCCAAATAAAACGTGCGGTTTCGTTAAGTGTAAACAGTTCATTCATTTGAGCCACATTTCCGCTCAAAGGTACAATTACTA
>JBLIZK010000493.1:0-6314 GCA_048859825.1 Paludibacter sp. | reverse complement strand
ACGCTCTTCCGATCTGTTGACGATTATATTACCAAACCATTTAATGGAGATTATTTGTTGGCACGTATTGAAAATTTACTTGCACAACGCAATCTGCTACAGCAACATTACCGTTCAAAAATGGGAGGAGGTTTCAGTCAGGAAATAGTCGATAATCCCGGCAAGGAAACCGAGAATCAGTTTATGATAAAGCTGATTCAGCTAATGAACGACAATATGGAAAATTACGATTTAACAATTGAAACCTTATCGTCGGAATTCAACATGAGCAGAACCATTTTCTTTACTAAGCTAAAAAGTCTTACAGGACTTTCTCCGGTTGAGTTTATACGCGAATCCCGTTTACAACGAGCTGTTGAGTATCTGTTAAAAACCGACCTATCGGTATCTGAAATTTCATACCGGGTAGGTATTGAGGATCCCAGATATTTCAGCCGGATATTTAAATTACGTTTTGGCGATACGCCAAGTGAATTCAGAAACAAACAAAGTAAAATATAAAAATGAAAAAAATGATGAAACTTAGAATTAGTTCTTTTTTGATGCTCGCTATTTGCGGATTTCAATTAGCTATTGCACAACAAAAAGTAGTATTGGACAATTATTTTAACAATGAAATAAGTCCAAAAACAGGAAAACCTTTTCATTATATTTGGGAAGACAGATCGTTTGGTGGATTCTCAGAATTTGGCGACATTTTAATTGCCAACGGAGCCACTTTGGGTATGCTGAAAGAAAAACCAAACAATAAAAACCTGAAAGGTGCTGATATTTACATTATTGTCGACCCTGATAATCTGAAAGACAATAAAAACCCAAACTATATGGACCAGAAAGCAGCCAAAGCTATAGCCAAATGGGTTAAAAAGGGCGGCGTTTTATTGCTTCTGACAAATGATAGTTCGAACTGTGAATTGGTGAAATTTAACCAATTGTCATCAAAATTCGGAAT
This sequence comes from Paludibacter sp., assembly GCA_048859825.1. GTDB lineage: Bacteria > Bacteroidota > Bacteroidia > Bacteroidales > Paludibacteraceae > Paludibacter. The sequence continues at coordinate 5,362 of JBLIZK010000493.1, read as the reverse complement.
AACCTATAACAACGACTTCAATAGTCCTGAGCTCAGAGAAAGCAAAGAAAAACGCAATTTTCAGAGCTGTGCTTTCACACAACTTGGAACACATGAGGTGTTTAATGGTGTATCAAAGATTTTTTTAAAAGAAATTTCTTCCATTACCATTTCACAAAATGCAAAAGCGGTATTAGAGTCGAATGGAAAAGTATTTATTGCTGAAGCCAGCTATGGTAAAGGTTATGTATTTGCTGTGGGAGATCCATGGCTCTACAATGAGTACATCGGGCACGCATTATTACCCGAGGATTTTGAAAATAAAAAAGCAGCAAAAAATCTGGTAAAATTACTTTTATCAAAATAATGAGTTGATTTTAAAAACTGCAAAATGCTCTTTTGCAGTTTTTTTATATGATTTTCAACAAATTCCAGTCAAAAAGTTTGTCAGATAAAAATAGTTTGTATATTTGCAATAAGTAGCTGTGTGCGTACACGGCATGCGCAATAATGGAACAATAATACCGTGAAGTCAACAATTAGAATAAAAGATATAGCCCGGATGGCAGGTGTTTCAGAAGGTACAGTCGACCGGGTACTCCATAAAAGAGGAGATGTATCGGCACGTAGCCTCGAAGCAGTCAACAAAGTACTCAAAGAAATTAATTACACTCCTAATATACTCGCACGTTCATTAGCTTCAAAAAAAGTTTTCCGGTTTGTATATCTCATTCCAAAAAACGAACATGGCGACTATTGGGCAGCAGTTGAAGCCGGATTTGAAAAGGCGATGCCTGAATTTGAAGGCTATAATGTAACATACGATAGAATTTACTTTGACCAGTTTGATGTAAAATCATTTGTAGAAGCTATTAATCGTGTGCTTAATGACCTACCGCAGGGAGTAATTATGGCTCCTATTTTTAGCGCAGAAACTCTGGAATTCACTGCACAACTTTCCCAACTTAATATCCCGTTTTCCTTTATCGACTCTTTAGTGGATGATAACCGTTTTTTGTCGTACTACGGACAAAACTCTGTTTTGAGCGGCTACATTGCCGCCAAATTTCTGACCGAGGATTTAAAAGAAGGCGACTCCATTCTGGTTATCCGTACACGTCGAAAAGGTTCGGTATCCAATCAAACAAAAAGTCGTTTTATCGGATTTAAAAATTATTTAGCAGAAAATAAACTTTCTGAAAAATTTAAACTAATCGAGGTTGAATTCGTTGATGATAATGAAGAGATAAACATCTCCCATCTTAAAACACTTTTCGAAGGTCAAAACAACATTAAGGCTGCAATAACCTTTAATTCAAAAGTGTTCAGATTAGCAATGAAACTTGAGAAATTAGGCATAACCGATATTAAATTAATTGGTTATGACCTTCTCGCCGAAAATATCAATTATCTGAAAAAGGGTATTATTGATTTGTTAATAGCACAACATCCTGAAAAACAATCGTATCTATCGGTTAAAGATATGTGCCGCAAACTTGTTTTCGGACAAGAAATTAAACAAATTAATTACATGCCAATTGATATTTTAATTAAAGAAAATATAGATTCTTATATTCAATTTGTAGATTAACTTTAAATTAAAAATGACATGAAGCTTGGAAAATTCAGTATTGGGATGGGCGATCGTTTTGCTCATCAGGGAGTAGCACAATTAAGTGCAGTAATGAAAGCAAACCAAAAGGGACTTGATATTTGTCCTGTTTGGAATAAGTCGAACCGCGAACATATATATGTACACACCCATCCGGCAGATGTACGCAAAGAAGCTGATGCCGCTGTAGCAAAACTGGGTTATAAAGGCTTGTATTTTGTGGATGCCGACCACATTAATTTAACTACTGTAGCACCTTTTGTCGAAACAGCCGACTTCTTTACACTCGATGTAGCAGCTTTCATTGGAAAGCCAAGTTCAGAAGAGGAAGTGAATAAATTTGTCGATTCATGTGGCAAATATATAGGAGAATTAAAAGTGCCCGGCATTGAACATGCCATTCCGGTAACAAAAGAATTGTTGGTTGAAATTGCATCGAAATTTTTGGCAGCAACTCAGCAAGCGTCCGAAATTTACAAGTATTTGGTTGAGAAAAAAGGTGCCGGTAATTTTGTCACCGAAGTTTCGATGGATGAAGTTGAAAGTCCGCAAACACCGGTATATATGTTTTTTATTCTCAAAATGCTGGCCGACAAAGGCGTTCCTGCGCAAACAATAGCACCAAAATTTACCGGACGTTTTAATAAAGGTGTCGACTACCGGGGTGATTTAGTGCAATTTGCCAAAGAATTTGAAGAAGATGTATTGGTAATTGATTATGCCATAAAGGAATTCGGGTTGCCTGAAGAATTAAAACTTAGTGTGCATTCCGGTAGCGATAAATTCTCCATTTATCCAATAATGGCCGATATCATTAAAAAACACGACAAAGGCCTGCATTTGAAAACAGCCGGTACAACATGGCTCGAAGAAGTAATTGGGCTGGCAGTAGCCGGTGGCGATGGTTTGGACTTAGCAAAGAAAATATATGCTAATTCCCTCAACCGTAGCGAAGAACTTTGTGCTCCATATGCCGATGTAATTGACATAGACACCAATCAACTCCCATCGGTTGAAGAAGTGAACACCTGGACAAGTGAGAAATTTGCGAATACTCTACGTCACATTCCCGGGCATCCGGATTACAATGCAAATTTCAGGCAACTGGTACACGTTGCATACAAAGTAGCTGCCGAGTTAGGCGACGAATACTATGGAATGTTGGAGAAATACGCAGATGTAATTGGTGCCTGCGTGGAAGAAAATATCTACGATAGACATCTGAAAAGACTATTTAATTTATAAAATATTGATAGTATTCACCATTTACATGTTAATTTTGCATACTGTAAATGGTGAATAATCAATTTTAAAAATACGAAATACAATGAGAAACTTATTCGACATAAAGAATCGTGTAATTGTGATGACAGGCGGAACCGGTGTTCTGGGAAGTTGCATGGTAGAATACTTAGCTGAACAGGGCGCAAAAGTGGCCATACTTGCCCGTAATGCCGAAAAAGGCGAGGCATTGGCTAAAAGCGTAAAAGACAAAGGTTTCGAGGCCAGTTTTTATCAAACCGATGTAAACGACAAAGAATCGGTTGAAAAAACAGCAGAAGCAATTATGAAGGCATATGGACGTGTTGACGTGTTGGTTAACGGAGCTGGCGGTAATCAGCCCGGCGCAACTATTGGCCCCGATAAAACAATATTTGACCTGGATGTGGATGCTTTCAAAAAAGTAGTGGATCTTAATCTATTTGGCACAGTAATTCCTACTATGGTTTTTGCTAAAATAATGGCTGACCAGAAACAAGGCAATATAATCAACATTTCGTCGGAATCGGCCATCCGTCCTCTTACCCGGGTAGTTGGATATGGAGCCGCAAAAGCAGCCGTTACAAACTTTACTAAATATATGTCCATTGAACTGGCAACAAAATTTGGCGAAGGATTACGTGTAAATGCATTTGCACCCGGCTTTTTTATATCAGAACAAAACCGTGCATTATTAACGAACCCCGACGGTAGTTTAACTGCCCGTGGTAATACAATTATTGCACACACTCCTTTTAAACGCTTTGGCGAGCCCGAAGAATTATTAGGCACCCTGCATTGGTTAGCAAGCGATGCATCTAAATTTGTAACCGGTACGTTGACGGTTATCGACGGTGGTTTTGATGCGTTTTGCATTTAAACCATTTTATCAGGTATATTTAAAGGATAGATATTAGTATTGATTTACAAAGAGTTGTAAATCGTAAAATTTTAAAAGGTAATTTTTATTATGTATTTGTGTAAACAATCATGGAGATGGTACGGACCTAACGATCCCGTATCGTTATGGGACATTCGTCAGGCAGGTGCAACAGATGTAGTAACAGCATTACATCACATTCCAAATGGCGAAGTATGGCCGGTAGAGGCTATTCAGTATCGTAAACGAAAAATTGCAGAGGCAGGTTTAACCTGGTCGGTAGTTGAAAGTGTGCCTGTGCACGAGGACATCAAAAAACGCTCGGGCAATTACAAACAGTACATCGACAACTACAAACAAACCATTCGCAATCTGGCTGCATGCGATATTCGTATCGTTACGTACAACTTTATGCCTATTCTGGACTGGACACGTACCGACCTGGCTTTTGAGCTATCGGACAGAAGTAAAGCACTGAAATTTGAAATGGCTGCATTTGTAGCCTTCGACTTGTATATTCTGAAACGACCCGGAGCCGAAAACGATTATACTGTCGACCAAATAGCGAAAGCACGTGCCCGTTTCGACAAAATGAGCGATCAGGAGAAAGAATTGATTACACACAACATAATTGCCGGATTACCCGGAGCTGAGGAAAGTTTTACTCTGGAACAATTTCAGGCTGCGCTCGACTCATACAACGACATTAGTGAAACCGAGTTGCGCAACAACTTGTTCTATTTCATTAACGAAATAGCACATGTGGCCGAAGAAGTTGGTGTTACAATGGCAATACATCCTGACGATCCTCCCCGTGCAATTTTCGGTTTGCCCCGCATTTTAAGTAATGCTGACGACATTCGCAAGCTGTTTAGTGCAGTGCCGGTGAAAGCAAACGGACTATGCTTATGTGCTGGTTCGCTGGGAGTATCGGCCGACAATAATATACCTGATATGATGAGAGAATTTGGCGAAAGAGTCTATTTTGCTCATTTACGTGGAACTAAACGCAATGAGGATGGTGACTTTTTTGAAGCTGACCATTTAGATAGCGATGTAGATATGTACGAAACCATGAAAGCGCTCCTGGTAGTACAATACACTTATAAACGGAATATCCCGGTTCGTCCGGATCATGGACATCAGATGCTCGACGATTTACATAAAAAAACAAATCCGGGCTATTCTGCAATTGGCCGTCTGCGTGGACTGGCCGAATTACGTGGTTTGGAGCTGGGTATTTCAAAAACCTTGTTTTAAATAAAATAAAGGAGAATTTGTTATCACAAGCAAATTCTCCTTTTAAAAATCTCAAAAATTAATCTAATACAGTATGATAACTCTTAAAAAAGATTTTAAGTATTCTCTTATGGTGGCTACCAGTATGGGAATCCGTATAACACCGGTCAATGGTCAACCTGTACATAGCAGTAAACTATTTGAAATGCAGGCTACAAGTGCCGAAACCAATGTAGCCAGTATCTCTTCTTTCCTTGGCCTGCCTGTAAAAGTTCTCACTACATTTGTAAAAGACAGCCCCATTGCACAATTAATAAAGTCCGACTTACGTGCCCGTAATATGGACTTCGAAGGCCCTGAAGTAGCACAGGGCGATCCATGGGGATATCGTC
>JBLIZK010000492.1:0-6080 GCA_048859825.1 Paludibacter sp. | reverse complement strand
TAATGAAAAAAATAGCATTGATTACCGGAATTACCGGTCAGGATGGCGCCTATCTGGCAGAGTTGTTATTGAAAAAAGGATATGAGGTACATGGTTTAAAGCGCCGTTCCTCTTTGTTTAATACGGAGCGTATAGACCATTTGTATCAGGATCCGCATGTGGATGATCGTAATTTGGTTTTACATTATGGGGATATGACAGATTCAATGAATATCACGCGTATTATTCAGGAGACTCAACCCGATGAAATATATAACCTGGCAGCCATGAGCCATGTAAAAGTGAGTTTTGATACGCCTGAATATACAGCCAATGCTGATGGAATTGGAACTTTGCGAATACTTGAAGCTGTAAGATTATTGGGGTTAACTGAAAAAACACGAATATATCAGGCCTCTACTTCTGAATTGTATGGCTTGGTACAGGAAATCCCTCAGAAAGAGTCGACTCCATTTTATCCACGTTCGCCATATGCTGTGGCGAAACTATATGCATACTGGATTACAGTTAACTATCGCGAAGCCTATAATATGCATGCGAGCAATGGAATCCTGTTTAATCACGAGTCGCCTTTGCGGGGCGAAACTTTTGTTACCAGAAAAATTACACGTGCTGCTGCGCGTATTTCAATGGGTATGCAGGATAAATTGTTTTTAGGTAATCTTTCATCACAACGCGATTGGGGACATGCCAAAGATTATGTTAAAGCCATGTATCTTATTTTACAACAGGATGCTCCTGACGATTATGTAATTGCCACTGGTATTACAACTGAAGTGCGCGAGTTTGTACGTATGGCTTTTGCCGAACTAGGCATTGAAATAGTATACAAAGGCGAAGGGGTGGAAGAAAAAGGATACATTGCCTCGATAAATAAAGAACTGTTTTGTGAAAATGTAGGAGAGGCGTTTTTTGAAAAACTGAAAGCTGTTGACCATCCTGTTGTAGAGGTTGATGCCGCATATTTCCGCCCTACCGAAGTGGAGTTACTGATTGGAGATGCTACAAAATCGCGTACAAAACTTAACTGGACTCCCGAATACGATTTACCTGCTTTGGTTAAGGATATGATGGCTTCTGATGTGAAATTAATGAAGAAAGAAACCTATTTAAAAGATGGTGGGTTTCGGATTCTGAATTATTTTGAATAATCACTCGTATGGAATTAGATGCTGAAATATTTATAGCAGGACACAATGGTATGGTGGGTTCGGCCATTGTACGTAATTTGATAAGTCGTGGATATACGAATCTGGTTTATCGTTCATCAAAAGAATTAAATCTGATTGACAGTGTGGCTGTTGCAGCTTTTTTTGAGACTGAACGACCAGCGTATGTAGTGCTGGCTGCTGCCAAAGTTGGCGGCATTGTGGCTAATAACACATACAGAGCACAATTCATTTATGAAAACCTGATGATACAGAACAATGTAATTCATCAGAGCTATATATATGGTGTGAAAAAACTGTTGTTTCTGGGTTCATCGTGTATATATCCTAGGGATGCTCGTCAACCAATGGCGGAAGATGCACTTCTTACAGGTGTATTGGAAGCGACGAATGAACCCTACGCTATAGCCAAAATTGCCGGTATTAAAATGTGTGAGTCCTATCATGCACAATATGGATGCAATTTCATATCCATAATGCCAACCAACCTTTATGGCCCGAATGATAATTACGATTTAGAAAAGTCGCATGTGTTACCGGCTCTTATTCGTAAAATGGTTTTAGGTCAATACCTGGTTGAAGGTAAAATGGAAGCATTGCGTACCGATTTAAATAAACGGCCCATTGAAGGTATTAATGGAGATAGTGATATGGATGCTATTTATACAATTTTGCATAAATATGGTATTGGAGTAGTTAATGACAAAGTTCAAATCACACTTTGGGGGAGTGGTTCTCCAATGCGTGAGTTTTTACATGTAGATGATATGGCTGATGCCTCTGTGTTTCTATTGATGAATTATAATGCCCCCGATACAACTCCTTCGCATGTAAATGCAGGATGTGGTGTTGATTTATCCATTCGCGATTTGGCAACAATCGTTCAAAAACAGGTTGGCTATAGTGGTGAAATTATTTGGGATACTACTAAACCCGACGGAACTCCCCGAAAATTATTAAATGTGGATAAACTCACTTCGTTAGGTTGGCAACAATCTATAACCATTGAAAACGGAATACGTGATGTAGTAAAAGGTTATTTAATGTATTGATTAAAAAAGAGGCTGTCTCAAAACTATTTATTAAATTGTTAAAACTATCAATTTGAAACTTCCCTTAATAAAAACTCCCAGAACGAAGCTGTTTAAGATATAAAAACAGTCGTTTTGGGAGTTCTTTTTGATAAGAGGTTATAAATTAAACTAACTTTTTAATTTGGGGTAGTTTCAAGACAGCCTCTTTTTTTATCTCATTTCATTACCTTCGTAATAGTTTATAAATGCCTTCTTTACGAGCCTGTTACCTCCCGGAGTCGGATAATCACCCGTAAAATACCAATCGCCTTTATGATTTGGGCACGCTTCGTGCAATCCTTCAACAGTTTGATACACCAGTTCCACCGGACAATCCACATCTTTTGGAGTAAGCATTTTCGCTATTTGAACCGAGATTTCGTCCATTGTAAATGGCTTATAAATATCAGTAACATAATTCACTACTTCCTCTTTCGGCAAATTCTCCTGTGCCTTCGCCCGAGCATATACATCGTCGATTACAGATTGCATACCTCTGTCTTTTAATAATTGAATTGCCGCTCTGAATGCACAAAACTCGCTCATTTTAGCCATATCAATACCATAATAATCAGGGTAGCGAACTTGTGGCGACGACGAAACAATGACAATCTTTTTGGGTTCGAGACGATTCATTATTTTCAGGATACTCTGTTTCAGCGTTGTACCACGTACAATCGAATCGTCGATAGCTACCAGATTTTCAACTTTTCCACGTTTAATAGTACCGTAAGTAACATCATAAACGTGTGTAGCTAAATCATCACGTTCGTTATTTGTTGAGATAAAAGTGCGTAATTTGATATCCTTTATCAATACTTTCTCCACACGTGGTGCTTTTTTTGTCTCATTCTCGATACCATCAATCATACCATAAAAAGTGACCTCTGCTGTATTGGGGATAAACGAAAAAACAGTATTATCCACATCATAATCAATTGCTTTCAAAATAGGTTTTGCCAATGACTCACCCAGTTTTTTTCGCTCTTTATAAATATCAATATCGCTTCCGCGTGAGAAATAAATACGTTCAAATGAGCATTTTTTCAGATCACCCTTTTGTTCGCGAATGGTCTCGAAACGAATTTGTCCGTTTCGCTTAATAATCATCGTTTCGCCGGGTGTTAGTTCCTTCACCTCCTCTTCGGTTACATTCATTGCAGTTTGAATCACCGGACGTTCGGAGGCAACCACCACAATTTCGTCGTTTGAGTAATAAAATGCCGGACGAATTCCTTTTGAATCGCGGAATACAAATGAGTCGCCATGCCCAAGCATACCACAAATTGTATAACCACCATCGTATAGTTTTTCGGATTTACGGATAAACGAGGCAATATCGAGATTTTCCTCAATTTTTTGCGTAATTACTTTATCGTTGGAATAACGTTTACGCAACTTATCGTATTCATACTGAACTTCTTTATCCAGCTTAAATCCCAGCGATTCAAGCATTAAAAAAGTATCTCCTTTATCGCGGGGATGTTGCCCTTTAAGAGTCAGATGCTCAAACAGCTCATCAACATTTGTCAGATTGAAATTTCCGGCCAGAACCATAGAGCGGTTTTTCCAGTTATGACGACGTAAAAACGGATGTACATACGAAATACCACTGCGACCGGTGGTACTATAACGTAAATGTCCTAAATATAATTCACCAGCAAACGGGATGTTCATTTTAGCATATTCTGCATCATTCAGTTTTTCCGCATCTGCCTTTTCCATCGATTTATTTATACCGGCAAAAATTTCCTGAATAGCATTTTTTCCTTCAACCCTTTCGCGCTGAATATACTCCTCGCCTGAGGGCATATCCAGTTTAACAGTAGCTAATCCGGCACCCTCCTGACCCCGATTGTGTTGTTTTTCCATAAGCAAATACATTTTTTGTAAACCGTATTGCCAGGTACCGTACTTTTGCTGATAATAATCCAAGGGCTTCAGCAGCCTTATCATTGCTATTCCGCACATAATAATTTAAAAAAAAGAAACAATTCAATAAAAATGGAAATATTTTTAAACTCAAAAAATAGATTTTAAAAATTATATCAAATAAAAAACCCCGACACAAGTGCTGGGGCTTTTATAATATTATTACTCTACCGTAACCGATTTCGCCAAATTACGCGGCTGATCCACATCGCAACCTTTAACTACAGCTATGTGGTAAGCCATTAGCTGTAAAGGAACAGCAGCCAACAAAGGTACCAGGCATTCTTCAGTTTCAGGAATGCTAATTGTATAGTCAGACAAAGCTTTCACCACTTCGTCGCCTTCAGTAACAATAGATATAATTCTGCCTTTACGGGCTTTAATTTCCTGAATATTACTTACTACTTTATCGTAAATACCTACGTTTGGCGCAATAACTACTACCGGCATCTCCTGACTTATCAAAGCGATAGGGCCGTGCTTCATTTCAGCAGCCGGATATCCTTCGGCGTGTATATACGAAATTTCTTTCAACTTAAGCGCTCCTTCGAGTGCCACAGGGAAATTATAGCCACGTCCCAGGTAAATAAAATTCTGGGCATATGTGAATGTTTTAGCAAATTGCGAAATTGATTCGTTTTGGTCCAAAATACGCTTAATCTTAGCCGGAATAGCCGCCAGTTCCATTACGCACTTCTTATAAAACGGTTCAGTAATTGTAGCTCTCTCTTTGCCCATTAACAACGCAAGCATGGTAAGTACTGTAACCTGTGCCGTGAATGCTTTGGTTGATGCTACACCAATTTCGGGCCCGGCATGCGTATAACATCCCGAATGAGTTAAGCGAGGAATAGACGCTCCGACCACATTGCATATACCAAAAATAAAAGCACCTTGCGACTTAGCCAGTTCAACCGCAGCAAGCGTATCGGCCGTTTCGCCCGATTGTGAGATGGCAATAACCAAATCGTTTTTATGGATTACCGGGTTACGATAACGGAATTCCGACGAGTACTCAACTTCAACCGGAATACGCGCAAATTCTTCAATAGCATACTTTCCGATAAGAGCAGCGTGCCACGAAGTACCACAAGCAGTGATTATTATTCGGCTGGCCGATAAAAATTTTTCTTTATTATCAATAAAACCTGAGAGCTTGATATCCTGCATTTCAGTATTTACACGCCCGCGCATGCTATCACTCAGGGTTTTAGGCTGTTCAAATATCTCTTTCAACATGAAATGCTCGTAACCGCCTTTTTCGAGTTGACTTAGAGTTAGTTCGAGCTTTTTAATTTCGGGTGTTTTTTCTACGTTCGAAATCGTTTTTAGTTTTAATTCTGCTCCACGTTGAAGTGTTACAATTTCTTCGTCGCCCACATAAACCACTTTATCAGTATACTCAACAATAGGAGTTGCATCCGAAGCCAGAAAATACTCATCGGCACCAATACCTACTACAAGCGGACTACCTTTACGAGCAGCTACAATTATATCGGGGTTCGTTTTTTCGAGCACACAAATAGCATACGCCCCAATCACCTGATTCAATGCCAATTGCACGGCCGTTGTTAAATCAACACTGTTCGATTTTTTTACATATTCAATCAGCTGAATCAACACCTCTGTATCAGTGTCGCTATTGAAGCTGTAACCTTCCTCAATCAAACCTGCCTTTAATACAGCATAGTTTTCAATAATTCCATTGTGAATTATAGCTAATTCTTCTGATTGAGAATAATGAGGGTGGGCATTTTTTTGGTTAGGTTCGCCATGAGTGGCCCAACGAGTGTGGGCAATACCAATGTTGCCGGTGATGTCCTTGCTTTTAGAAAATTCTTCGAGATCCTGAACACGGCCTTTTGTTTTATAAACGGAGAGATCATTCTCTTTATTTATCAGAGCA
>JBLIZK010000491.1:0-3902 GCA_048859825.1 Paludibacter sp. | reverse complement strand
AATAAAGATATTTTATCACATTTAAACATACAAATTTAATGAAATTTCTCAGTTATTATATGCGCACTAATACCCCTTTGAAATCAAAGCAACTAAAATAATTATTTAATTTTTATTCAGTTTATTTACATATACTTGTAATACATATAAAATATCCATCTATATAACTATTAAACATCTACATACTATGGATTTATATCAAATTAAATTATTAAATTTGCAGCCCTTTTACATTAAAACACACTTAATCATTTTAGATTGCTATTTTTTATATCATCTAAATAGATTAGTTTAGCAGATATTACAACATCAAAACAAAACAATTATCAAAAAAAATACACATAAACAACTACATATAAACCAATTAGATAATTCAATCAAATCAATTCACCATAAATAAAATTAATTTTCAATCATTTTCAACTAATTTAGTTTTACATATACATATCAAATTATTTCATTTAGTTTGATTTTAATGTAATATTTAAAACATTCCGGATTACAACAAAACAGCAATTTTTATAAAGATATTATTAACAGTCAAAATAAACATTCACACTTCCGAAGCAATTATGTCTAATTATTTGATTCGAAATAAAGCATTTAAAACACACAAATAAATGAAAAACAAATACAAAGACCTGATAGAACAAACATTTGAATTCCCAAACGATGAATTTGATGTTATTGAAAACGACCTTGAATGGTTTGATGTACCTTTGATGGATGTAATTAAACAATATGGAACTCCATTAAGAATTGCTTATCTTCCAAAAATTGGTGCCAACATACAAAAAGCACGACGTATGTTTAATGTGGCGATGGCTAAAGTAGATTACAACGGCGACTACAATTACTGTTATTGCACAAAAAGTTCACACTTTTCGTTTGTGATGGAAGAAGTGATAAAACACGGAGTACACCTCGAAACATCTTCGGCATTCGACATTAATATCATGGAGTCATTGCACGAACAGGGACTTTTGAAACCGGAAACATATGTGATTTGTAATGGTTTTAAACGACCACAATACGTAGAAAATATTCAAAACCTTATGCGCCTTGGATTTACTAATGTAATTCCGGTATTGGACAACAAGTTTGAATTGGATTTATTATTAAAAGATTTTGATTTAAAACTGAACGTTGGAATACGAATTGCAGCTGAAGAAGAACCAAAATTCGACTTCTACACATCCCGGTTAGGTATTCGCTACAACGATATTATTCCTTATTATTTAAAGAATATTGCATCAAACCCACAAGTGGGACTGAAAATGTTGCATTTCTTTATAAATACTGGTGTAAAGGATACCGCATATTACTGGAATGAATTAAATAAAGCTGTAAACCTGTATTGCGAACTTAAAACCAAATGCCCTGAGCTGGACAGCTTAAATATTGGAGGAGGGTTTCCGATACAAACACATTTAGATATGGCCTACGACTATGAGTATATGGCCGAAGAGATTGTGGCCCAGGTAAAAAATATATGTTCGCAATACGGAGTGCCCGAACCACATATTTTCACAGAATTTGGCTCGTACACTGTGGGCGAGAGTGGTGCCATGCTTTATTCCATCGTTAACCAGAAAAAGCAAAACGACCGGGCGCTTTGGAATATGATTGACAGTTCGTTTATGACTACACTCCCGGATACATGGGCTATTAATCAGCGTTTTGTATTTTTGGCTATCAACAACTGGGATTCAGAATATGAGCGTGTCAACCTGGGTGGTTTAACCTGTGATAGTGAGGATTTTTATAACGCCGAGGTACACTCGAATGCGATATTCCTACCTAAAATGCAGGAAGGACGTGAGCAGTACGTAGGCTTTTTTCACACAGGAGCTTATCAGGAATCGCTCAGCGGTTTTGGAGGAATCCAACACTGCCTGATACCTGCACCTAAGCTCGTTATTATCGATAAGGACGAAGATGGCGAGTATTATACCAAGCTGTTTGCCAAAGAGCAAAGTTACAAATCGATGCTAAAGATATTAGGATATTAAACTTAAAAAAGGACGAAATCAAAAATGATATCGTCCTTTTTTTTTATAGTATAGTTACTGTTTGCGAATATACCAGTTTTCGGTATTCAGTAATTTTGATTTTAATAATGTGTTTTCATATCCATGTTTCTTGGCAATTTTGTTTGCCAGATAGGAAGCGTCAGCTTCGCCATTTCGCATTCTGCGGTATGCAAAGCGCATCAAATCATGGAAACGGTTACATTCAAATGCAGTTTCCTGAGCTAATTCTTCTTCAATCTTATCTTCGACATACAAAACCGAATCGGCCATTGAGTTTAAACGTGGTATTTTGAAAAATGCAGTGTCTTTATCCACATTGCCCAATCCACGCATACGTATTCCAACGTTATTATCGAACATAACATTATTAAAATTTATATAATCGAGTACGGGTGTTCCTTTTTCGCTTGCCGGCGCTATGTTTTCAACTATCATATTTTTACCATTTAATCCGTACTTTAAAACTGCAAATGCAATTTTAGGTTTATTCAACCTGTTAAGTGCTTCTGCATACCGTAAATACAATAATGATGCCCTATAAATTGGCACATAACCCGGATTAATTTTATACTTATAAATTACATATTTGGCAGAAGGATTGCCCGTAAAAGTAAAATCAGAAATAAAACTGGTACTGTATGAGTTAGTATGGTCATTGTATGATATAGAACCATACTTGCGCAAATCGCCATTTGCAGTAGATGCTTCATTCAAAAAATAGGTTTGATTATCCCAGTTGCTAATAGCTTTTACAGTAGGCACAATAAAACGTTGATTATTTAGTGTATCCAACATAAACTGTTCTCCGTTATCGTCTGGACATGAAATTGCAGAATACACTTCACCATTACCCATACGCATAGATTTTATCCAAAACAGATTAGCAGTAGATGAAATTGTATTATTGACAGGAATCCAATATGAAATGGATGAGGTGGTCAACGGTATATGCGTAGCTTTATCCATTTGTCCATTAAGAGTCAAACTATAGTCGTATATCAACTTATAATAATTACGGGCGGCGTTTTCATAATCAGCGGCACTACCTGTAAGCGCGCCACGCCATAAATACAAATCGCCTAAAACAAACCGGGTTAAGAACAACGAATAAATCAGTCCATAACCGTTTAAAGCTCCCAGCGAAGGCATCATTTGATCTTTTAGAGGCTCCAAATCATTTATCAACTTATCAGTTAATTCCTGAAGACCAATCTCATAACTACTATAATCCTTTTCGGCATCAGCAATGGTCAAAATTGGCTTCTCAAGGTATTTAACCGTTTTATAATTCAATGCCAATTGCATAATACACTTTTCCAGTTTCCAAAAGGACTGAGCAAAAATAGAACAAATACTTAGGCCATGCATCACATGATTCTTTCATTTGAGTGGACAATTTCACAAACAAAGAGGTCAAATTTTCATAGAAAAAATATTACGATATAAAAAACAATATCCAACATATATATACACTTCAATCAGATTACCAAGTGACCAGAATACAATCCTTACATACAATCAGCTAAATAACTACACATAAAGCAAAATCACTTTATGTGAGATAAAATCTATGTGACATAAATGGTATTCATTGAAAAGTTTTCAACATCATTCATTTTTTTAATATTCAAATGTAAATTGAATCAGTTTTTTTTCATTATTTTGTCTATATGTCTGTCAGCACACAAAGCATTGCTGAGCACATCATTAATCCCTCACCAACAACAATTTAATGAAAGAAGAAGTCCTTCACAAACTACAGGTTTTGGCCGAATCGGCCAAATACGATGTATCCTGTGTTTCGAGTGGCACCTCACGCAACAAATCGTCAGGTGGTATTGGGAATACTGCCGGATGGGGCATCTGCCA
>JBLIZK010000490.1:0-2701 GCA_048859825.1 Paludibacter sp. | reverse complement strand
TCAGCAAATCCACTTGAACACATCGCATTTTATACTTACTTTTGCACAAAAATACAATAATAATTCCGAACAAGTGACCGATTTTAATTCAACTCCAATCTATATCGACGAATACGACTACTTACTTCCTGACGAACGCATTGCCAAATATCCACTTGAAAAGCGCGACAGTTCAAAGTTATTAGTCTATAAAAACGACACTATAAGTACGCACACATTCGAAGATATTGCCCAATTTTTACCTGAAAACAGCTTATTAGCTTACAACAACACCCGTGTTATTCAGGCGCGACTGGAATTTTTCAAAACTACCGGAGCACGTATTGAAGTGTTTTGTTTAGAACCTGCTACGCCAGCAGACTATGCACAATCGTTAAGTAGCAACGAATGTTGCACATGGAAATGCATGGTAGGAAATCTCAAAAAATGGAAAGAAGGAGCATTAACCAAAAAAGTCGATATACACGGACGATTGATTGAATTTCAAGCTGAACTGATTGAGAGTTATGGAAATACACACACTATTCGATTCTCATGGAACGATAAAGAAATATTATTTGCCGACATACTCGAGAATGCGGGTGAGCTACCTATACCACCTTATTTGCACCGAAAAACTGAAAAAAGTGACCTTACAAACTATCAGACAGTATATTCAAAAATTAAAGGTTCGGTGGCAGCCCCTACAGCCGGATTGCATTTTACCGAAGATGTTTTTGACAGCCTGAAAACAAAGCATATACAAACTGCCGAAGTAACCCTCCATGTTGGTGCCGGTACATTTCAGCCTGTAAAAACACGCGACGTGGCTGAACACGAAATGCACACCGAAGTAATTGAAATACAAAAAAATACCATCGAGTTGCTTTTGTCAAATATCGGAAATATTATTGCGGTAGGCACAACCTCGGTCCGGACGCTGGAGAGTTTATATTATATCGGGCTGCAATTAGAAAAATCAGAACCTCACCCACAACACCTTTCCCCGGGGAGAGAAGAGCAAGAAGATAGAATGAATATCCTGCACGTTTCGCAATGGGCACCCTATGAAGCGAATAAAACCATCAGTACAGAAGTAGCTCTCAATAACATATTGAACTATCTGAATAAAGAAAATCGGACAGCAATACACGCCGAGACTCAGATAATGATTAAACCAGGGTATCAATTTAAAATTGTGAAAGGCATTATCACAAATTTTCATCAGCCTAAAAGCACTTTATTACTACTTGTGTCGGCATTTGTGAATGGAAAATGGAAAAAAATATATGACTTTGCTTATAAAAACGATTATCGATTTTTGAGTTATGGCGATAGTAGTTTGCTATTTAATGAATAAAGGATTGTGAATAATACGCTGAAAACAAATAGCAAATCAAATCGTTATTACAAGTTGAAACATATAACTTTGGTTTAAATGAAAATTACTTTTTTTATAATAATATTTTCCATTACTCTGTTAATGGTATTTTATGTAACAATACGCGGATACCAAACACTCAATGGCTTTCCGGCACTCCGGCTCTCTTACCTCACTATCAATATTGTATTATTCTGCATTTTGTTATCTAACTTTTTGTTACGCAACACCTTCCCTGACCCGATAGCAAAGACTCTTACTTTTGTGGGTTACAGCTATATGCTGGTTATGATTTATTTGTTGTTTTCTTTTTTACTGATTGACATAATTCGTTTAGCCAATCATTTTTTACACTTTGCGCCTGCCGGTATGACCTCATTCCGCCTTTGGGCAATGGGAATAAGCGTTGGAATAATTTCTACGGCTATGATTTATGGGAATTATAAATTTACACATCCTGAAATTGTAAAGCTGCAGCTGAAAGCCAGAAACATATCTCAAAACAAAACCATTCGAATTGTAGCTGCAAGCGACATACATCTGGGTGTATCAATTGATAAAAAATACCTGCAAAAATATGTAACGCTAATAAATGCTCAAAAACCCGATATTGTATTGTTAGCAGGCGACATTGCCGATCATTCCACCATTCCGGTTATCAACCAAAACATGGCCGACGAATTCAGGCAAATCAAAACAAAATACGGTGTTTATGCCATTAGTGGCAACCATGAGTATTTTGGCGAAGACCCTTATGCACTCGAAAAATACCTTTCCAATTATGGCGGCATCAAATACCTGCGCGACAATATGTTAGAAATCGACAAAGGTCTGTATTTAATCGGGCGGGACGACCGTATTAACCCACGCAGAAAGCAATTACCCGAAATTATTCAACATATTGATTTAAATACAAACGCTTCAATTTTACTCGACCACCAGCCCTTTGATTTACATCAGGCTGAGGAAAACCATATTGATTTGCAAATTTCAGGTCATACACATCAGGGACAGTTCTTCCCGGGCAATCTGATAGTAAAAAAAATGTACGAGAATGGATACGGTTATTACAAAAAGGGAAACACCCACACTTACGTATCATCAGGCCTCGGAATTTGGGGGCCACAGTATCGCATAGGTTCACAATCCGAAATTGTTGTTATCGATTTTGAGTATTAAAAAAATCACTGCACTCAATTTTAACACAATATTTTTAAAGCAATGTGATTACATTGAAATTTTCAATCCGTCAATACATCAACTGATCGGTGTCCGCTATGGGTTTGCCTTGGGTTAATAACTGAAGAAAAGTCACCATCCCGCTCACTACAAGTTAATTAA
>JBLIZK010000489.1:0-6427 GCA_048859825.1 Paludibacter sp. | reverse complement strand
TGTTGTAAATAAGGCTCACAAGCGGCATTGTAAATTGTAGTTTTGCCTTCGGCCAATACTGCAGCCATTACTATATTAGCAGTACCTGTTACCGATGCTTCATCAAGTAACATATAACAGCCTTTAAGGCCGTTAGCTTTTATTTCGTATTGTTTTTTATCAGGGTCGTAATTGAACTCGGCACCTAATTTTTGAATGCCTAAAAAATGCGTATCCAGCCTTCTTCTGCCAATTTTATCGCCACCGGGCTTTGGCATCAATGCCATTCCGAAACGTGCAACCAATGGCCCTACAATCATTACAGAGCCTCGCAAAGAGGCACTTTGCTTATAAAACTCAGCAGTTTGCAAATACGAAAGATTTACATTCGATGCCTCAAACGTATAACTATTGTTTGGGAGCTTGTTTACCACAACACCCATATCGGATAATAACAAAATCAGGTTATTTACATCCAATATATCGGGGACATTATGTAAAACAACTTTTTCAGGAGTCAGCAACACTGCACATAATACCTGAAGGGCTTCATTTTTAGCACCCTGAGGATAGAGTTCGCCCCTTAATTTACGCCCACCTTCTATTTTAAACGAAGCCATTTTAATTCTACTTTCAAAAAAATTACACTTTCTTATTTCCTTCTCGGCTTATTATTACTACGTTTATGTCCGTGCAACACTTCACGCGATTCTATTAATTTCAGAAAATCGGGTGTAACGTCTATTGTCCCATGTGATAATTCACGCAAATCGTCGAAAATTTTATTATCGTCAACTATTTCTTTATTCCAGGTAAGGAAACATTTTTTCATCTGATTGGCAATCAGACGAATCAATTCATTTCTTTCCTGTCCTTCCGGATATGATCCTACTTTTTCTATCATCTCCTCCAACGTACGACCATAATGCATATATCGAATCCGGGAGTTCTTATAAGGGATTGTATCGGGACGTGTATACAAATTCTCTTCCTGTAATATCTCATACGGAAAATCAATATCCAGTTTAAAGTCGGACATGATAGCAACATGATCCCATAATTTGTGCTTAAAATCATTTACATCACGTAAATAAGGAAACATATTTCCCATAATCGAGATAATTGTGTTCACACAACGGGTACGCTCTTCCCTATCTTCAATAGTAAGCGCATGGGCTACCATTTGTTGTATATTACGACCGTATTCGGGCATTTTTAATTTGCCCTGAAGAGTTGGATATTCCATTTAATAAAAATTATAATTCTGATAATGTACAAAGGTAGCTATTTTTTTCAAAAAATACACCTCCATTTTTGACCCTCTCATTTTTTTAAACTAATTTTGAGAATGCGTAATTCTGCATCTATATCAATAATTTAAAACAATAATATGAATACATCAAGCAGTAATTTTCTTTACGAAAATGAGCAAAAATGGGAACCTGCCGGCGAAGGTATTACCCGTCAGATTTTAGGATACGACGGACAAATTATGCTGGTAAAAGTGGCTTTTGAAGCCGGCGCCATTGGCTATGAGCATCAACACTTTCATTCGCAATGCAGTTATGTGGTAAGTGGCGTATTTGAAGTAACAATTAAAGGCGAAAAACAGACCCTCAAAGCAGGCGATGGCTTCTATGTACAACCGGATTTAATTCATGGCGCCAAATGCATAGAAAGCGGCATGTTGATAGATGTATTCAGCCCATCGCGGCAAGATTTTCTTAAATAAAACAAAAGAAGCCGGCTCAACAACCGGCTTCTTTTTGTTTTATTCAAATTAATTTACAACAGATGTGCTCCTACAGTAAAATAGATGAATGCTGCCAGTACAGCACTAACAGGAATTGTCAGAATCCAGGCAACTAACAGGTTCTTAGTTACCCCCCAACGCACAGCCGAAAGCCGCTTAACAGCTCCAACACCGATTATCGAACCGGTAATTGTATGAGTTGTACTTACAGGGATTTTCAGCATCTCAGTGAGATACAAAGTTAACGCGCCTGCTGTTTCTGCTGCCACCCCTTCAAGTGGAGTTACTTTAGTGATACGCGAACCCATTGTTTTTACAATTTTCCACCCACCACTCATAGTTCCTAAGGAAATAACCGTAAAACACGAAAAC
Source organism: Paludibacter sp. (assembly GCA_048859825.1). Classification (GTDB taxonomy): domain Bacteria; phylum Bacteroidota; class Bacteroidia; order Bacteroidales; family Paludibacteraceae; genus Paludibacter. Next base: position 4,323 of record JBLIZK010000489.1, on the reverse strand, counting down.
GCCACCCAGTTTGGCAACTCATCCATCGATTCGATACCCATATCAATACCAAGCGGATGTGCTGCGATAAGTGCTGCCGCAATTATTCCCATCACTTTTTGTGAGTCGTTCAAGCCATGTCCAATACTAAACAAACCCGACGACACCAACTGCAATTGTTTGAACCAAACATTTGCTTTATGTGGATTTGATCGTTTAAACAGATGTAATATAAGTATCGTAAGCAACGACGACACTATCATACCAATAAGTGGAGCCAAAATAATGAACGATGCAATTTTAATAATTACATCCCCTTTAATGGCTTCAAAGCCTGTAGTGGTAAATCCATTGGCCATCATTGTTGCCATAATAGCCGAACCGGCAAATCCCCCGATTAAAGTATGTGATGATGAAGAGGGAATTCCTAACCACCAGGTCAATAAGTTCCATGCAATAGCAGCTACTATTCCTGAGAAAATTACAGGGAGCGTTACGTATTGTTCAATTACAGCTTTTGAAACTGTATTCGCAATCCCAAATTCGCCAATAATATACTTGGCAATAAAGAAAGCTACAAAATTAAAAAATGCGGCCCAAAGCACTGCTTTAAAAGGAGTAAGTACTTTTGTGGAAACAATAGTGGCTATTGAGTTGGCAGCATCGTGAAAACCATTGATAAAATCAAACACCAATGCCAATGCAATAACCGTAATTAATAGAGTCATTTTAAAATCGTATTAATAAGGGTTATGCGTATTTTACAATGATAGTCTGAATAATTTTACCTACATATTCGGCTACGTCGGTCGTTTTTTCGAGTCCTGACATAATTTCCTTCAACTTGATTACTTCTATGGCATCAGTTTCGTTTTCAAACAATTCAATCAGAAAGCGCTCGTATACATCATCCGCTTCGTGTTCAAAATCGTGTAATTCCTTGCAGTAAATTTTTATATCCTTGCTTGTTTTTTTGAGGATGTTCAATTCATCAACTGCATTACTGATTGATTTTGCGCTCTTATTCAGAACTTTGGCTAATTCAACCGCATCGGCAGGCATTTGCTTAGGATTATAAAGCACAATTTTTTTAGCACATGAATTCACCAAATCAGTCACATCGTCCATTTTATTTGCTAAATGATGAATATCTTCACGGTCGAAAGGAGTAATAAATGTTGAGTTTAACTCATCAAATACCTTATTCGAAAGCTCATCTCCTCTTTTTTCCTGCTCTTTAATTTTGAGGTAATAGTTTTGCGCTGTTTCATGATCGTAGTTTTGCAGGAATTCGATCATAATTTCAGAAGCCTGAATCATTACAACTGCCATTTCCTTTAGAATCGGGAAGAATTTCGGCTCTTTTGGAGTGAAAACGCTAAGAATGCTGTTCATTTTTTATGTGTTTATTTTTAGTTTGTTTCTGCGAATGAAATATAAATTTAACATCACTGTAATAGCAATTACAAAAACAGCCGCAAAAATATGCAAAATACACAAAATAAGAAAATTATATATGTTTTTTAATAGCTTTGTAACATCTCTGCAATATTGCAGAGATTACTTTACTAGTTTGTACATAGATAATTTTACATTTAGAACTACACTTCGCACCGACGAAAGCCTTTTTAAGTGCCTAAGTTCTACATCCTGACCAATAGATTCAAAATGCGTACTTAATATTGATTTACAACTATCAAATGACCTGACAGGTTCGCCATCTTTTTTATATCCGCCCGGCCAGTATTCTCTGGCTACGCCATTCGTCTCCCAATCGTATGTCGATGCAATAACAAGACACCCTCCATTTACTAATCGCAAATGTACATTTTCAAGAAAATTAACGGGGTCAACAAGTTCCTCAAGCAAAAGAGGTAACACAATTACATCAAAATTAGTGTAAATGGGCTTGAGATTGTTCGGATTATCCTGCATGAAACATATTTTTGATGCATTCCGCCTCAACTCTTCATCGCTTAGTACAAAGTCGCGATAAAAAAGTAATTCACCTTCATCTTTTACAGTATAACGTACCATACCCTTATCCCGGAGCAAAATAGGCATACGAATAAACCGTGCTGAGAAGTCAAGTGCTGTCACATGCTGAGCATACTTGGCAAATTCAAAAGCTAACCTTCCTGTTTGCGCATTAAGCAGAAGTACATTTTTACTATCAAGAGCACATACGTCATTCACTGTTTCTACCAGCTTCCCATAATACATCCCGGCAAAATCACTATCAACCATCCAGTTATCTTCACATGAATTCGCGACATCTAAATCGGTTTCATACTCCTGCACTTCCAAATCAGGTTCAATTTCTGACTGCACATACCTGAAACCAGCATGTTGGTAAAAATGACGGCGAAAAGCATAACGAGCATGATAAGTTGCCTCATTCCCTGTGGAAATCCATGAACCACCTTTAATAAGATTATGTTTACCATCAAAAGTAGGAGTAGAAAAATCATCGTACATGGGATGTACTTCAAAACCCGGATAACCGGCTATAGGCGATTCTGTCCATTGCCATACATTTCCAACAACATCAAATAGTTCTGAATGTGCAAACATATTTACTGGGCATGGCGATGAAAACTGTGATAAATTTATATTTGCATCGGCTACAGATAAACCATCAGCATTAAACGCTCCAGCACCTTGAGCCAACATATACCATTCTGCTTCAGTAGGCAAACGATACTTATCTCCTGTTTTGGAGGTTTTCCAATTACAAAAAGCCTTTGCCTCAAGATAATTAACCTCTACAGGCCAACTCCATGGCATAGAAATAATTTCGGCCACTAATCGTAAACTGTACTTTCCATTATCTTTTATCCAAAACAATGGCATTGTAGCATTTTTATAGGATTTCCATGCCCAGCCTTCATCTGTCCAATACGACTTTTCAGAATAACCTCCATCCGTAACAAATTGCAGATATTCTGCATTAGAAACCAACATACGAGACACCATAAAAGAATCTACTATCTCCCGTGTTTGCCCATATTCATTATCCCATCCATACAAAGAATGCCCTTTATGCTTCCCCAATGAGATGTTTGAGGCAGATACAAATACAAGATCGTTTGCCGGAACGTTGCTATCAGCGTGACATATTTCACCAAACAGCCCTTTTACAACTTTATCTATTGGCAATTGTCGAATCAGCACCGACGAGGTCTCAATGTGAATTCGTTCGTGCTCAATGCCCATCATCACCATCCAAAACGGACACTTCCATGTTATAGGAATACTTAATTCGGCCGTATCAATAACCTGTAGAATAAGCTCTTTTGCTTCTTTTCGATACTCCCATACTTCATTTACGGGAGGCCAGTTATAGTTTTTATCGTTCAAATCGTCCCAACTCATTTCATCAACTCCAATTGCAAATAGCGATTCAAACATCGGATTTATCCGCTTGTTGATTATTTTGGCCAGAAAAAATTTATTGATGTAAAATACGGCTGTATGTCCTAAATAAAACAAAATGATATGGCGTAACGGGTCGCCTCTATGATAGAAAACGCTATCATCTTTTAACTGAGAATATAGTCTTTCATCCAGTTCCCAGGTTTTCAGAAAATAATCTCGAATTTCAACTCTTTTTGAAACCGCATCTCCCGCAGTTAGTATTATCGTTTGAGTTTTAAAATTTTCCATTAGGTATTTATTCTTTTGTTTAATAATTAAATCAACAAACTAATCTATTGATATTTATTTCAACTCTTTACGCAAATACAGTTTTTTCATTGTAAACGGAGTAAAACCATCGTTCTTAAGTTTTTCCTGCATAATTTCGGCTGCATATACAAATCCGGATTTTTGATAAAGATTCAATGCTATATTATTTTCGGCCCACACACGAATAACTACGTCCGAAATGCGCTTTCTGACCGATTCCTGTAAAAAACTCTGAAGTAACTCTTTTGCAATTCCTTTTCCTCTTTCCTTTTCTGCCACCATTAATTCAGCTATATATACTGAAGAATCTGAGTTAATTGTTTGTCGCAATTCAGTAGGACATTCTGCATCGAAACCGATAGGCGCATATAGCAAACACGCAGTAATCGCACTGCTGCTTCTGCCTACAAATGCTCCACCTGTATCAAAAATTGTTTGTAAGTATTTATCGAGTTTTAAATTGTCAACATATTGGGCACTTAAACCAACAGTAAATGCCTCCATATAAAGCAATTTAATTTCAGGTATAATTGCTTTATCATTTGTAAAATAAAAACTTTCGATAATCGGATAGTTAATTTTTCTAGTAATTCCAACGCCGGGTAGTTGTTGGGCTATAACCAAATTTATAAGTAATAGAGAAACTCAGGCTCATCA
>JBLIZK010000488.1:0-4130 GCA_048859825.1 Paludibacter sp. | reverse complement strand
ACCACAAGGACAAGGATTCATAGAAGCCACAAGCATAAAACTTGCCGGATATTCGATGCTGAACTTAGCCCTGGAAATACAAATTTTCCGGTCTTCCAAAGGCTGCCGCATCACCTCTAAAACGGTACGCTTAAATTCAGGCAATTCATCCAAGAACAACACTCCGTTATGCGCCAGCGAAATCTCGCCCGGCTGCGGAAAGGCACCTCCACCTACTAACGCTACATCCGAAATAGTATGATGCGGACTGCGAAATGGCCGGTGCGAGATGAGCGAAGTATTACTATCAATGTTTCCCGCCACAGAATGTATTTTGGTCGTTTCCAATGCTTCATGAAGCGTCAGAGGTGGTAAAATAGTCGAAATTCGCTTTGCAAGCATCGATTTTCCTGCACCCGGCGGGCCTACCATAATTAAATTGTGACCTCCTGCAGCAGCCACCTCCATGGCACGCTTTACACTTTCCTGCCCTTTCACATCCGAAAAATCAATTTCCGATAAATCAACCTGACTAAAAAACTCTTCGCGGGTATTAACCACTGTAGGTTCCAGAACAATTTCATCGTTAAAGAACCCTATAATTTCAGAAATATTTTCAACCCCATAAACTTCAAGATTATTTACTACAGCTGCCTCGCGTGCATTTTGTTTTGGCAAGATAAACCCTTTGAAACCCTCCTCTCGTGCCTTTATAGCGATAGGCAACACACCCTTAATTGGCTGCAAACTACCATCCAGCGACAACTCTCCCATCAACACAAACTGCTCCAGCTTGTCGGATTTTACTTTTTCGTCACCCGCAAGCATTCCAATAGCCAGTGCTGCATCGTAGGCCGAACCTTCTTTACGGATATCGGCAGGCGCCATGTTTATTACAATCTGCTTACGTGGAATCTGATGTCCGGCATATTGCAGAGCCGAAGCAATACGCTCATGACTCTCTTTTACGGCATTATCAGGCAAGCCTACAAGAAAATACTTAATTCCTTTGCTTACATTTACTTCAATTGTAACAATAGTGGCGCTTATTCCCTGCACAGCAGCACCAAAGGTTTTTACCAGCATAATGATTTTTCAAAACAAAAAAAGGTTAATATATAAAACTCTACAGTACCGATATAAGCAACTTATCAATACGCGTTCCATCCATATCAATAATTTCAAACGAATGTCCATGCGCTGTGAATTTTTCGCCTGTATGAGGTATATGATTCAGTATACTCAGTGCAAAACCGGCCACTGTATTATATTCGGTTTCTGAAAAATCGAGTTCAAAGCCTTCAATTATATCGGCCAGGACTTCTACTGCCGCATCTCCGTTCATCAATATCGAACCGTCTTCACGCACAAAGTAATCGGGCTCCTCCGGCTCACCCTCTTCTTTAATTTCGCCAATTAAGTTTTCGAGTATGTCGAGCATCGTAATTATTCCTTCAAACCCACCATATTCATTCACTACGAAACACATACGGTTTTCCCGCTTTCGCATTTCGTTCAGCACCTGTTGTGCATCAATTTTTTCGGGTACAATAAATGGCTCCTGCATCAGCTCCAAAATATCAGCCGACTTACGGGTAGCTATAGCCTTGTAATAGTCCTGAATATTCAGAACACCTTTAAATTCATCAATAGTACCCTCGCTACAAATAATTTTACTGTGCTTTGCAGCTGCAATTTTCTTTTTAATTGTAGTCATTGGCTCTGTCAAGTCAATCCATTCCACATCCGTTCGGTGGGTCATAATGTGATGTGCCCGCTTATCAGAGAAATAAAAAAGTTTTTCGTGAATATCATTTTGGTCTTCTTCAATAACACCTTCACTAGTAGCCGTTTTAATCATTTGTCGTAATTCAGCCTCCGTCATTTGTTCGGTTTGTTTTTTCACACCCATCATTTTTATCAGCACACTGGTTGAGGCCGATAACAGCCACACAAAAGGAAATAAAACACGACTAAAGGTTTTAATTACTGGTGCCACAGCCACCGCTATAGCTTCTGGTTTACTCAGTGCCAGAGTTTTAGGCACTAACTCTCCAATAACTATCGACAAGTAAGTTATCAGCACCACAGCCAGCGTCATTGCCAGTTCGCGTGCATAAGGAGCTACAAGTTCAATTCCAGCGAGTACAGGCACAATATCTTCGGCTACATTTACACCTCCGTATACCCCGGTTACAATACCTATAAGCGTAATACCTACCTGAATAGCCGATAAAAAACTATCCGAATCGGCCTGAAGTTGTAAAGCTATTTTTGCACCTTTGCTTCCCTTAATTTTCAGATTTTCGAGCCGCGCCGGTTTCGACGATACAACAGCAATTTCCGATAAAGCAAAAAAACCGTTCAACAAAAAAAGCAAAGTCAAAATAAATAATTCCATAAATACCTGCAGACATTGAAAACCAAATAATTAAACAATTCAAAAAATGTCTTCACAAAAATACAAACATTTCTTAATAAAAAAAAGTTGCAGACAGTATCTGCAACTTTCTATTTTTATTCTTCACAACCCTTACAGGCTGCAGAGTTCAAAAGCCAAATTAGTTTTTGCCTTTAGCAGCTTCAGTCAACTGATCTTTAAGGTCGGCCAATGATTGGATGTCGCCCAAAGTAGTTTTTTCTGATGCACTTGAAGCAGCAGGAGCGTCCTCTTTCTTAGGAGCTTTTTTAGCCGCTTTTTTAGGAGCAGCAGCTGTTTCAGGAGCTTCGCCGGCAGCTTCAGCTTTCGCTGCACGTTTCACATCTTCGTGAACACGGCTGTGCGATACAATGATACGTTTTGCATCTTTGTTGAATTCAATTACTTTGAAAGCTAATTTTTCATCAACCTGAGCTTGTGCACCATCTTCTTTCACAAGGTGTTTTGGAGTTGCAAAACCTTCAACGCCGTATGGCAATGAAATTACAGCACCTTTGTCCATCATTTCTACGATGATACCATCGTGAATGCTATCCACAGTAAACATTGTTTCCAAAACATCCCATGGGTTTTCTTCCAACTGTTTGTGACCTAAGCTCAAACGACGGTTAGCTTTGTCAATTTCCAATACCTGAACATCAATTTCGGCACCAATCTGAGTAAATTCTGATGGGTGTTTTACTTTTTTAGTCCACGATAGATCAGAAATGTGAATCAAACCATCAACACCTTCTTCGATTTCAACAAATACACCAAAGTTAGTGAAATTACGAACTTTTGCTACATGTTTGCTACCTACAGCATAACGCTCTTCAATAGCTTCCCATGGATCAGCTTTCAATTGTTTTACACCTAACGACATTTTACGCTCTTCGCGGTCCAGTGTAAGGATAACAGTTTCTACTTCGTCGCCCACTTTCAGGAAGTCCTGAGCCGAACGTAAGTGTTGCGACCAGCTCATTTCTGATACGTGAATCAAACCTTCAACACCCTGAGCAATTTCAACAAATGCACCATAGTCGGCCATAACCACTACTTTACCTTTCACTTTATCGCCAACTTTCAGTTCAGCACTCAATGCATCCCATGGGTGAGCGTTCAATTGTTTCAAGCCAAGAGCAATACGTTTTTTCTCATCATCGAAGTCAAGAATAACCACGTTCAGTTTCTGATCCAATGTCACAATCTCTTCAGGATGCGACACGCGACCCCATGAAAGGTCCGTAATATGGATAAGACCATCTACGCCGCCAAGGTCGATAAACACACCGTATGAAGTGATGTTTTTAACGGTACCTTCCAATACCTGACCTTTTTGCAATTTGCTGATGATATCTTTTTTCTGGTTTTCAAGTTCAGCTTCGATAAGTGCTTTGTGCGAAACAACAACGTTTTTGAATTCGTGGTTGATTTTGATAACTTTGAATTCCATTGTTTTGTTAACAAACACATCGTAATCGCGGATAGGTTTCACATCGATTTGTGAACCAGGTAAGAAAGCTTCGATACCAAATACGTCCACAATCATACCACCCTTTGTGCGGCAGTTTACAAAACCTTTTACAATTTCCTGCGATTCCAAAGCAGCATTTACACGATCCCATGAGCGGGTAGCGCGAGCCTGTTTGTGCGACAGAATTAACTGACCTTTTTTATCTTCCTGGCTTTCAATGTAAACTTCTACTTTGTCGCCAATAGCTAAATCCGGATT
>JBLIZK010000487.1:0-11019 GCA_048859825.1 Paludibacter sp. | reverse complement strand
CTCTTCCGATCTGTGCATAATAAAATCACTGAGCGGAGAAGAAGCCGTATTTGAAGGACTTTATAATTCAGAAACAGCATCTAAATCGACCTTTGTCAGAGCGACATTTAAGCCTATCTCTTTTATTGATAGGGGGATAGTTGGAGGTGTAGGTATAGTTTGGGATTTAACTGAGCGTAAACGCGCTGAAGAAATAATAATTCGCTCGGAAGCTGAATATCGTTCAGTGTGGGAAAATTCAGTAAACGCATTACGATTAAGTGACCGTAATGGTATAATTCTACGAGCAAATGACGCATTTTGTCAACTATTTGAAGTGTCTCAATCTGAAATTGTTGGTAAATTAGTTTCCGATATTTATTTTAGTGATACCAGGGAAGAGAACTTCATGGAATATCAGTATAAATTCGATAGTAATAATCTGGACTATAATTTCGAAAAGAAATTGGTGTTGATGAATGGCAAAAATAAATGGGTGGAAATTAATAAGTCATTTATTGAAGTACAGGGAAAGCAAAAATTACTATTGACTGTCTTTAATGAAATCACCACCCGCAAAAAAGCTGAAATTGAACTTCAAACCGCGTTGGATAGAAATCAGGCTTTGTTAATGGCAAACCCTGATATGATGTTTTTGTTCAATAAAAATCATCGTATTATTGATTACAAAGCTGAATCAAAGTTATATATCCAGCCGGATAAATTTAAAAATCGGAAGGTAGAGGATGTTTTACCTCCTGAGCTTGCTGAAATAACAAAACTAAATATCGACAAAGTCCTTAGAACAAGAGAGACTTTTCATCATACCTATGATTTAGAAACTGATGGGGAATTAAATACCTTTGAAGCGCGTTATGTACCATGTGGCGACGATGTATTATCGATTGTAAGAGACATTACTGCCACTGTTAAAACACAACGGGCTTTACTTGAAAGCGAATCGAAGTTCCGATTTTTAATGGATAATTCGCCCGAAGGAATTACAATTTATGTGGATGGAAAAATAGCTTATATTAATAAAGAAGCTCTGAGAATTATTGGTGCGGTTGAAAAAGAACAGGTAATGGGACGTTCATTGTTTGAGTTTATACATCCGGATAATTTGGATTTGATATTGGAGCGGATGAAAATAGTGGCTCAAACTCCCTTTAATACATCACTGCCAGCTATTGAAGAAAGATATATGAAATTAGATGGGAGCTATGTGGATGTAGAAATTAAGGTGATGCCAATCTATTATGAAGGTAAACCAGCAGTACAAATCTCAGGGCACGACATCACAAAACAAAAACAAGCCAGAGAAGAACTTGAGAGAAACAGAATTGAGCTGAAAGCAATATACGATAATGCACCCGTAATGATGTGTGTAGTAAATGAGGATGCTGAGATATTATTTGCCAATTCAGCTTTAACCAGTTTTATTGACTCGCCGGAGATACTATCGTCTGATCTTCGAACATGTGGAAATGTACTTGGTTGTTTTAGTGCTTTTGAAAAAGAGGAAGGATGTGGAAACGGCGAACGTTGTAAAAATTGTAATCTGCGTTGGGCTTTAACCGATACGTTTTTAACCGGTGCCGAGCATAAAAATATTGATTATCAAACTACAATTTTAAAAGATAATACAAGTAAAGAAATAGCATTACTGGCTTCTACATCGCTTATACAGAAAGAAGGAGAAAAACGACTTCTATTGTGTATGAGTGACATTTCGGACAGATTAAAAGCTCAAAAAGAATTGCTTGATTACCAAAAAATGTTGCGCGATTTTGCCGCACATTTACAATCTGTCAGAGAGGAAGAGCGAATAAACCTTGCTCGTGAAATACACGATGATTTAGGACAGATTTTAGTGGCGATTAAGTTTGATATTGGCATGTTGGGAGTGAAATCAAAAAAATTCATTCGCGAAGAGGCTGCTGATGAATTTAAATCGAAGTTTAAACGCTTGGAAGAATATGTAAATGATACGATTAAAAGTGCGCGTAGAATCATGACAAACTTACGTCCTGAATTACTTGATATGGTTGGCTTGGTTGATGCGTTTAAAGAGCATATTAAAGTATTTAATGAGCGTCAGAACATTGTTTGCGATTTTATTAACAATGCAAATGTAATTAGTTTTCCTTCAGAAAAATCGGTTGCTTTGTTCCGGATTCTGCAAGAGTCGCTGAATAATGCTTCAAAGTACTCTGAAGCAAACCAGATTATTGTCGAGCTAAACTCTGACAATGATAAGTTTTATATGGATATTACTGACGATGGAATAGGATTTGATATCTCAACAAAAAAACGTAACGACTCATATGGACTGTTAGGGATGCGTGAAAGAGCCTATTTGCTCGAAGGACGAGTGGATATATCCAGCGAGCCGGGAAAAGGTACCCGAATACATGTTGAAGTACCTCTGCCAAAATCAGATATCGCTTAATTCGAGCCAACGCATTGTTTTTTCATCAATCAATGATATCAATTCGGCATGCCGTTTTGATATCTCAACAATTGTTTCAGATTGTAATAAACCGGATGAGAGCTGTTGTTCAATTTCTGTTTTTTCTTTTTCAAGCGTTGGAATTTCGCTGTCCAGTGCTTCCAGTTCCTTTTGCTCCTTAAAGCTTAGTTTACGCTTTTGCACGGGGTTATTGTGGTTGGTCGGTTTTGATTCCTGAACTTTGATTTGTTGCTTTTTATCTAGTTCAATCTCCGATTCCAGTTCCGCCCACTCACGATAATCGGTGTAGTTTCCCGGGAAATCTTTTAATTCGGCATTTCCTTTAAAAACAAGTAAATGGTCTACAACTTTATCCATAAAATAACGGTCGTGGCTTACTACAATAACACAACCTTTAAAGCTTTGTAAATACTCTTCGAGTATATTCAGTGTAACTATGTCTAAGTCGTTTGTAGGCTCGTCAAGCACCAGAAAGTTTGGATTACGCATTAATACTGTACACAAGTGCAGACGACGTTTTTCGCCTCCACTTAGTTTGTATACATAGTTGTATTGCGTTTCGGGCGTAAACAGAAAGTGTTGTAAGAACTGAGAAGCCGACATTTTTCGTCCGTTGCCCAGATTTACCTCTTCGGCAATTTCACGAACCACATCTATCACTTTCATTTGTTCGTTAAACTGAAGCCCGTCCTGGCTATAATAACCAAAAACCACTGTTTCTCCTATATCAACTGAACCGCTATCAGGTTTAACTTCACCTAATAATATCTTCAGATAGGTTGATTTTCCGGTTCCATTTTTCCCTACGATCCCCATTTTCTCGTAGCGGGAAAAATTATAATAGTAGTTATCCAGAATTTTTAAATCACCATAACTCTTTGAAATGTATTTCGCCTCGAATATCTTCGAACCCAAATAGCTTGCTTTTACATCCAGTTGTACTTTGGTATCATCGCGTCGTTGTTTGGCTCTTTGTTCAATTTCGTAAAAACGGTCGATTCTCGACTTTGCCTTAGTAGCTCTGGCCTGAGGTTGACGTCGCATCCAGTCAAGTTCCGTTTTATAGATGTTTACAGTACGCTCAGTTTCGGCATTAAAGTTCTCAATTCTTTCCTGTCGTTTTTCTAAATAGTAACTGTAGTTGCCATTATAATGATATAGACCATTGTGGTCAAGTTCATATATATCTGTACAAACTCTATCCAGGAAGTAGCGGTCGTGCGTTACCATTAACAGCGACATGTTCGATTTTTTTAAAAAATCTTCTAACCATTCTACCATTTCCAGGTCTAAATGGTTTGTTGGTTCGTCCAAAATAATAAGATCAGGTTCGCTAATCAGTACATTGGCAAGGGCCACACGTTTCAATTGCCCACCGGAAAGTTCGGAGATAGTTTGTTCAAAATTGGTGATTTTTAACTTACCAAGAATTTGCTTTATACGTGTTTCATAATCCCATGCTTTGTGCAAATCCATTCTGGTAATAATTTCGTCAAGTCTTTCATGATCAGCATTTGCCATACAATGCTCATATTCAGCAATTGTTTTAACCACATCGTTGTCGGTTTGAAGACAGGCATCGATTACCGAGAGTTTGGGATTAAATACGGGATTCTGTTCAAGATAACCTACACGTAAGTCTCTGCGAAACGAGATAGTACCTGTATCATAATCTTCCTTACCTGCAATTATGTTCAGAAGAGTTGTTTTACCGGTACCGTTTTTGGCAATTAATGCTACCCGTTGTTTATCCGATATTCCAAATGAGATATTTTCGAACAGCAACAGGTCGCCAAACGATTTTGTAAGGTTTTCAATTTGCAGGTAGCTAATCATGAGTTATTATTTGTATGATATTGTATTGTAGAGGCCTTCGCAGGCATCCTCTAATAAGTCGATTACGTGTTCAAATCCAGTTTCTCCGCCGTAATACGGATCGGGAATATGAGTCGCCTCAAATGTACGGCAATAATCTGTCATTCGAACAATTTTATTTTTTTCTTCCGGCGAATTGGCCAATTCACACAAATCAGCATAATTCGCATCGTCCATGGCTACCAACAAATCAAATTTTTCGAAGTCTGTAAAACAAACTTTTCTTGATTTGTGAGTGAGCAAATATCCTCTATTCGCTGCATGACGCCTCATGCGGGCATCTGCCAATTCGCCTGCGTGGTAACCAATGGTTCCAGCCGAATCCACAAAGATTTCGTGAGATTTGTGTTCGCGTTCTAAAATCTTTTTGAAAACACCCTCGGCCATTGGCGACCGACAGATGTTTCCCATACATACAAAAAGAATGGATTTTACCTGCATATTGAACTTTCAGGAATTAAATAGAAAGGATATGTAATACACCCAAAAGGCTTTCGTCAACAGGCTTATCGTCTTTTATAGCCTTTGTAAATGGCACATTTACAATTTCGTTGTTTACAATACCTATCATCACGCTGCGTTGTTCGTCGAGCAATGCATCAATGGCAGCTACACCCATACGGCTGGCAATAATCCGGTCGTAAGCAGTAGGTGAACCACCACGTTGAATATGACCAAGAATAGTTACCCGTACATCGTATTCAGGATGTTCTTTGCGCATACGTTCTGCTAATCCGTTTGCACCTCCGGTTATTTCACTCTCGGCTACAATTACAATACTACTGTTTTTTGATTTACGAAATCCGTTTTTTATCAGTTCTTCCAACTGATCGACTTTGGTTTCACGTTCCGGAATAATGGCAGACTCAGCCCCCGATGCAATGGCACTATTTAAAGCTAGGAAACCTGCATCACGCCCCATTACCTCGATAAAAAACAGGCGTTCGTGCGACGAGGCGGTGTCTCTGATTTTATCTACAGCATCAATAATGGTATTTAGCGCTGTATCGTATCCTATTGTGGAGTCGGTACCATACAGATCATTATCAATCGTGCCCGGTAATCCTACAATGGGAACATTGAACTCCTGAGCAAAAATACGAGCCCCTGTAAATGTACCATCGCCACCAATTACTACCAACGCATCAATTTCTTCTTTCACCATATTCTCGTAGGCTTGCTGGCGCCCTTCAGGTGTTCTGAATTCGGCACAACGGGCACTTTTCAAAATGGTGCCTCCCTGTTGCACAATATTACTAACGTTTTGCGTTTGAAACTCAACAATTTCACCAGTAATAAGTCCTTTGTAGCCTCTGTAAATTGCTTTAACGCGAATACCATTGAATATCGCAGCTCTGGTTACCGAGCGTATTGCTGCATTCATGCCCGGTGCATCGCCTCCCGATGTAAGTAGTCCGATGCATTTAATTCCGTATGCCATACCTTTTATATTTTAATTTAATACTAATACCCAATAATAATTTCAGACTCGGGCCCCATATTAAATAGCAAATCTATAATGCTTAATTGAGGCGTAAACCCAAATTTTTGTTCAAAAACCTGATAATATCTTTTACTGGTCCACTCAGTTTTCTTTTTTGGATGAATAACATTTCTGCAATCCATCAACTCATCGTTTTTTTTTACGTATTCCTCACTGAGTTTTATATCCATTTTTAAATCCAGGAGATTCAGAATTGTGTTCTGAATCTCCTGGTTAAAGTCCAGCAGATATTTCCATTTTTTTGAATAAAAGGGCTTTAAATCGTCCTGGTAATATTCAAAAAACGGACTTGAGTTATATGCTGTTTCAATAGCACGCCAGTGCTTTAATTGCCAATCGTCATGTTCGGAAATTCCAATATCGCGCATTATGCTTTTCCCGGAGTTTATAACCGGAATGCACAGATCCATAACGCCATTTGCAGTCAGAATCCGACAACGGTTGCGGTAACTTTGTTTCTCGTAATACTCATTCTGCTCTATAATCACATTTGAATACTTATGCATCATTGCATAATACTCAATAGGAGCCAAATAAGCTGACGATAAAACAATGGTAGAACTATCCGAAACGAAATTCTGTTTAGTTTTCAGCATTTTTAAAGAATCGGTTGAAACGTATCCAACCATCAAATAAGCCCTTATCTTTGTTTAATGATAACCATACTAATACCGGACGACCTACCACATGATCTTCGGGTACGAAGCCCCAATAGCGTGAGTCGGCTGAATTATGGCGGTTGTCGCCCATCATCCAGTAATAATCCATCTTAAATGTATAATACTGAGTTTCTTTGCCGTTTATAAAGTATTTACCGTCTTTTATTTCGAGTGTATTGTGTTCGTATACGGTAATTATTCTTTCGTAAATTGGCAGATTGAAACTATTCAGTTTTAACGTACTACCTTTTTTAGGAATATAAATAGGGCCATAATTGTCACGGTTCCATCCATAGTTGTTGCCAAGTGGATATGTATTGTCCATCAATCCAAAGTCCAGATTTCCGGTAACTACAATTTTCTTCACAAATGTTTTTGCTAATAATTTATCATGCATTTGTTTTGTAAGTGGTAAATGATAAACAGGTAAACCTTCGGTTAGCCCTTTTTTATCTGCGAATTCTTTTGGTACTGAAGGAAAGAAATTGAAATCTTCGTTACTAATACCTAATTCGTCTTGTAATGCTTTACTAATTTGAGTACCATCAGTTTGTACGTAGTAGTTCAGCTGAATGCCGGGGATATCTATCTGCTTTTCACCATTAATGTATATCTGATTATTAACGATTTGCAGACGATCGCCGGGTATTGCCACACATCGTTTCACGTAGTTTTCTCTACGGTCAACAGGTCGGTACACTATTTCACCATATTTCTGTTTATTGGATTTTACAATACCTCTACCCACATTTAAGCATTCGTTGTATGTAGGTTTTGCATCCGGATTTGAATATTTTATTGCTGCATATCCTTCGTTAAAGCAACTGGTATAATAGTCAGGATTTTGATAATTTACAGCAACAGTATCGCCTGTAGGAAAGTTAAATACTACTATGTCATTGCGTTCAATGCTGTCAAAACCTTTGAGACGTTTGTATTCCCATTGAGGATTTTCGATAAAGGACTTTGTATTCAGAATCGGGAAAGTGTGCTGTACCAATGGAAATGAGAGAGGCGTGTTTGGCACACGAGGTCCATAACTGGCTTTACTCACAAACAAAAAGTCGCCTACCAAAAGCGTTTTTTCAAGTGAAGAAGTGGGTATCTGATAATTTTGAAATATATAAGTGTTAATGAAGTAAACAGCCACTAAAGCAAATACGATGGCATCAACCCAACCCATAACCGCAACAAAAGTTTTGTTTTTTGATTTTTTCCACCATGTCCAGGGTATGTATTTGGTTATAAACACATCAAACACTACAGGTAGTCCGATAAGCCACCAGAAATTGCCTACCCATGTTATGAATAATATATAAATCAGGCACCAAAATAGAGCTTTAATCCATTGTTTTCGTGAATGATCAAATCGTGATTCTTGTTGTTCTGTCGACATAATAATCTGTTTTGATGTGTTTTAGAATTTTAATAAGTCTTGCATTCCGAGCATCCCTTTTTTACCTGCAGTAAATTCGGCAGCCACTACCGCACCCAATGCAAAACCTTCACGGCTTTTGGCATCATGTGTAATTTCTATGGAATCAACACTTGATTCGTAACGAATAGTGTGTATTCCGGGTACCTGTCCTTCACGTATAGCTTTTATTGCAATGTCGCTACTATTGTTTTCGGTCTCAAGGTGCCATCCGGATTTACGATCGAGATTTTCAATTATACCTTCAGCTAATGTAATTGCAGTACCACTCGGAGCATCCAGTTTCTGAGTATGATGTACCTCAGTCATTTGTACATTATATTCAGGAAATCTATTCATGATGTGGGCAAGTTGTTTGTTTATTGCCATAAATATATTAACACCCAGGCTAAAATTCGACGCCCAAAACAAAGTATAACCATTTGCTTCGATTTCTTTTTGAACATGGGGCATTTCATTGCCCCAACCAGTAGTACCCGATACAACCGGTACACCAGCCTTAAAAGCACTTCTGATATTCGAAACCGCCACATGAGGTGCAGTAAACTCTATAGCAACCTCAGCACTTTTAAATGCATCAGATTCAAAATCTTCCACATTTTCAATATCGATAACCGATACAATTTCATGTCCTCTTTCCAGCGCAATTCGTTCAATGGTTTTACCCATTTTACCATATCCTATCAATGCTATTTTCATTTGTTTATTATTGTTTTTTAATGACTGTTGAAACTCATCTGCATAGACTTATACATTCCTTTGTATCTTTTTCGAAAGTTGCCCGGACTGGATATATCTTACAAATTCCGTTTCAGTACAGTTTGATTTTTGTAAAATGATTTTTTTTATTCGTTTAATACTGACCAGTGCCCAGCATCACTAGTGTACAGGCTTCCTCTACATCAATATTATTTTTTGACAATAGTTGTTCAAACGCGATGTTCTCAGTTCCCGGATTAAAAATAACTCTTTTGGGATGGAGAGAGAGAATATAATCGTAATACTCTTCCTGACGTTGTGGACCAACATACATCGTAACAGTGTCAATGTTTTTATAATCTTTTTTTTCTATGTCAATTGTTTTTCCAAAAACCACATCAGCTCTGATACCCAACAACTCTATTTCGTGACCATATTTTAATAACCTTTCAGCAGCCTTGTATGCATATCTTTCGGGATTATTACTTGCACCAATAATTAATGTACGCTTCATTTTTGTTTAATTGATAGTTAAATGGATTGCAACCAGTCTAAAGTTTCGTAAATTTCATCTCTGCTTGCAGTTTGATTTATCTGAATTTCACCTATATCTGAAAGCAGCGTGAAATTTATCTCTTTCGATTCATTTTTTTTATCGTGAGTCATATACTCAAATAATGTATCGTAATCGTTACAGCTAAAATTATAAGTACCATAATGAGTAGTCGCTAAATTTCTGATTTTTACAAGCGTGTCTTTTGGGAAATTTAACTTTATCATTGATAAATACAATTCGCATAAAATGCCCCACATCACTGCATAACCATGCAATACAGGCTGATTTGTTTTGTAAGAGTGACTTTCGAACGCATGTCCAAAGGTATGACCTAAATTCAATGCTTTACGGATATTGGCTTCAAAAGGATCGGCTTCTACTATTCGCTCTTTGATTCTGAAGCTATTTAACAACAATGATTTAAGCTCAGTTAAATCAAATTTATCCAAATCATATCGTTGTACAAGCTCCCATTCTTCTTTCGAATCGATGAGGGCATGTTTTATCATTTCGGCAAAACCCGAGATTAAATTTTTATGATCAAGCGTTTTAAAAAAGTCAATGTTTATCAAAACTTCTTTTGCCGGGGCAAAAACACCGATTTCGTTTTTAAGACCTTCGAAGTTTATACCGGTTTTACCTCCTGTAGCGGCATCAACTGCACCAAGCAGTGTTGTCGATACATTAATATATTGTAATCCTCTTTTAAATGTAGAAGCTGTAAATCCGCCAATGTCGGTTATCATTCCGCCACCTATGTTGATCATCAACGACTTTCGGGTTGCTCCATTGTTACTCAGGTATTTCCAGATTTCAACTGCACTGTTAAGGTGTTTGTTTTCGTCGCCACATGGTATGGTAATTACGTGGCTAGCCCTGAGTTTTTCCAATTCCAGTATCGCAGGCAAACAAAATTGCCTTGTATTTGAATCGGTTAGTAAAAATATATTTTCGGCACTTACAGTACCTATTGCGTTATCCAGTTCTACTAAAAAATTGTCGCAAATTTTTGTAATTTGTTGACTCATCGTTTATTATTTATCAAATACAAAGATAGCTTTTTCTTTAAAATTTATACCCTATTAGCCGGTTATAGTGTTTGTTTTTTAAATCATTTGTATCATGGAAGAGCTTTTTCTTAAAAAATTAAAAAACAAATTTGATATATGAATAAATGTTCATATATTTGTGTCATATTTTATTGAGTGGAAAATACAACCGACATACTAAAAATGGATGAGGCAGCTTATATGCTGAAAGCAATTTCGAATGGTACACGATTATGTGTTATTTCGTTGTTGTCGAAAGCTGATGAGCTAAACGTTAGTCAGATTGGAGAACAACTCCAGTGTGAACAATCTCTATTATCGCACCATTTGACTGATATGAGGGCAAAGGGAATATTAAACTGTCGACGCGAAGGGAAAAATTGCTTTTATTCGCTTAAAAATAAAAAAATTGTACAAATATTACATTGTGTTGAATCATGTACGTGTGTATGATTTTTATTTATTAAATTATATGAATATATGAACAAAGATTCAATTGATGTGTTAGAATCATAAATTTATATTTTAATCAAAATGCAGATTTTTATAAAAAAACATATACTGAAAATAACCGGAATTCTGGTAGGAGCTATCGGTGGGTATCTGTATTACTATTTTATTGGTTGTAACAGTGGTACATGTCCTATTACTTCCAATCCATTAATAAGTGTGCTGTATGGTGCGTTAATCGGGTATCTGTTGTTCGATATGTTTAAGAAGAAAGAAAACAAAACAAATGAAAATGCTTAAGAGTTATTTTGCACAATGGGATTTTAGCCGTTATTTCAGA
>JBLIZK010000486.1:0-2626 GCA_048859825.1 Paludibacter sp. | reverse complement strand
TTGTTCCAAACATATCGCGTAAGCGTAGCTTGATTTCATCAAACTCAGGCAATGATACCAACGGATTTTTTGTATTCTTGCTATTATCAAGACTCTTACCTGAGGTATAGTCGCGTACAATTTCCTCTACTTTGCGTACAGAATAATCGTTTTTTATTATTTCATCGTACACTTTTAATTGCTGTGAAGGTTCGGGTAATCCTAAAATTGCTCTGGCATGACCCATTTCAATTTTTTTATCTTTGATTCCCATTTGAATTTCAGCAGGTAAGCGTAGCAGACGCAGATAGTTGGCTATGGTAGTTCTTTTTTTGCCTACACGTTCACTTAATCGCTCCTGCGTAAGTTTATACTCCTCCATTAAGCGATAAAAGGTAAGTGCAATTTCGATGGCATTCAAATCTTCGCGTTGAATGTTTTCGATAAGTGCCATTTCCATAACCTGTTCATCGGCTGCTGTTTTTACATATGCCGGTATGGTACGTAATCCAATTTGTTTCGATGCTCTGTATCTTCGTTCTCCGGCAATGATGAGATATTTACCATCCTCATTTTTCCGAAGAGTAATGGGTGAAATTACACCAAGTTCTCTGATTGAAGCCGCTAATTCGGATAGTGCTTCTTCGTCAAAGTGAGTGCGGGGTTGGTTGGGATTGGCAACAATTAAATTTATGTCTACTTCACTAATTGACGATGAACCTCCAGTATTTACTGTCTCAGTGTCAATTAACGCTCCAAGTCCTCGTCCAAGTCCGGTAATATTTTTTGCCATTCTAAATTGTATATGTGCTGAATTTGATGTGAAAAATAATAAATATGAGCGGGATATTACTGAACTTCTTCGTTCTTCTCAATTAATTCCTTCGCTAAATCAATGTAATTGGTTGAGCCTTTCGATTCGGCATCGTACAACAGAACGGGCTTGCCATGGCTGGGAGCTTCACTTAATCGTACGTTACGCGTAATTGCAGTTTCAAAAACCATTCCTTCAAAGTGTTTTTTTACTTCAGAATATACCTGATTTGCCAAACGCAAACGGTTATCGTACATTGTAAGTAAAAATCCTTCAATCTCAAGCAGTGTGTTCAGTTTACTTTTAATGATTTTAATCGTATTAAGCAACTTGCTGATGCCTTCAAGAGCAAAATACTCACACTGAACCGGTATGATAACTGAGTCGGAAGCCGTTAAAGCATTTACTGTAATTAGCCCGAGAGAAGGAGAACAATCGATAAAAATAAAATCGTAATCAGGTTTAAGCGGACTTAACAGACGACTCATAACATGCTCACGCGATTCCATGTTTAACATTTCAATTTCGGCCCCAACAAGATCGATATGAGATGGAAGTACATATAGGTTGCTAATTTCAGTAGGATGAATGGCTTTGGTTGAGGGTACGCCATCAATTAAACACTCGTAAATGGTGAATTCAAGAGTGCGAATGTCAATTCCTAGTCCTGAAGATGCGTTCGCCTGTGGGTCGGCATCGACTAATAAAACTCTTTTACCTAACGATGCTAATGAAGCTGCAAGGTTTATGGCGGTTGTTGTTTTTCCAACTCCTCCTTTTTGGTTTGCAAGCGATATAATTTTACCCATTTTGTGTGTATTGTGTTAGCTCTGAAAACTAATTGTGGAGTGTTTTTCGGTAATATATTGAATAAATGCTTCAGGTTCAATAAAAACATAGACCCTATTACCCGATTTTACTCCAACGCAAAGATAAGAAATAATATTTAGCAATTCAAGACAAAGAAAAATGGAATAAGTTTTTTTAAGTGTATTTTTATCCATTACCTTTGTTGGGTAAAAATAAGAGTTTGACAATGAAAATTTCATTAATTCAGGATAATATTATTTGGGCAGATTCTGCTGCAAATTTGTCGAAATTACATGTTAGGTTGCAACAATTGTCTGGTCGTACAGATGTTGTGGTATTACCCGAAATGTTTTCAACCGGGTTTTGTGTAGATAAACCCGAATTGGCGGAAAATATGAACGGTGAAGTTGTTCAATGTCTGAAATCGTGGGCAGATGAATTTCAATTGGCTATAACAGGTAGTTTAATTATAAATGAAAAATCCGGAGTATACAATCGTGCTTTTTTTATTCGTCCGGACGGTGATGTATTTTTTGCAGATAAAAGACACTTATTTACCCCGGGAGGTGAGAGTAGGATTTTTACAAAGGGGAATACTAAATTGAAAGTGAATTATAACGGAGTTCGCTTTTTTGTATTAATTTGTTACGACATTCGTTTTCCTGTGTGGTCGCGCAATGTTAATAACGAATACGATGTGTTGGTTTATGTGGCTAATTTTCCGGCAAACAGAATTTCAAATTGGGATATTTTGTTGAAAGCGCGTGCTATCGAAAATCAGTGTTATGTTTGCGGGGTTAACAGAGTAGGGGTCGATGGTCTTGGGATAGCTTACAATGGTCATTCGGTTTTGCTTGACTATTTAGGTAAACCTGTTGTTGAGTGTGATGAAAATGCGGAGATGGTTGTTACCGGCGAAGTTGATATTGATAAACTGAAGAATTTCAGGGAGCGGTCTCCATTCTGGAAAGATGCTGATGAATTCAGTTTGTAGTTTGTCGGTTCGTTTTTTTTTCGGGTATA
>JBLIZK010000485.1:0-2877 GCA_048859825.1 Paludibacter sp. | reverse complement strand
TTGTATTCCTGATTTTCCGAAAATCAGGATATAATCCAGAACTGATTCCTTCTACTTTTGCTTGTCAACAATAGTTATGAGTAACCAACTATAAACAAAGCATCAATTGTAGTTTGAACAGCACAAAATTAGATCTAACATTTTTAGCAAGAAATCAAAAACCTCTCAAACGCCATTTTTTGTCTACTAATGCCTTTTTTTTGCATCTGAATAAATATGGCTAAAAAGATTTCGGACGAAAACAATATTTTTATAGCCCTCCCTATTGTAAATGAGCCGGATTTTTCGGTACTTTGTTGCTATAAAATTATCCATATTCAAATAATTATACAAAATTCAGTAAATTTAGAATGAAAAAGAAAATTCTTTTAGGAGCTGTTCTTTTGCCTCTGGCAATGGTAGCTCAGGAAAACCAGTATACAATCTCAGGCAAAATAGGTTCGTTCAATGCTCCGGCCAAAGTATATATGGTAGCCGCTTCAGGCCGTACAATTCAGGATTCTGCTACCTTATCGAACGGCTCGTTTGAACTGAAAGGTAAAATAATGGCACCTCGAAAAACGACTCTGATGTTCGACAGCAAAGGTTTAGGGCTGGCTGAACTACGCAAACAGCGCAACAGGGACGCCATAGAGCTTTACCTTGAAAAAGGCAAAATCAGCATTGAATCGGACGATTCCATTTTCAAAGCAACAGTAAAAGGCGGACCACTAAACACTGATTTTTGCGCTTATAAAAGTAACATTAAGCCATTTGAAATGAAATTAGGTGCATTAATGGCCGAATATAGCGATGCTGCAAAAGCGGGCAAACCTGCCGATGTTATTGCCGAAATTGAAAAACGTTACGATGCTACTGAACTTGAAATGAAAGATGTGCAAACCGCCTTTATCAAATCGCACTCTAGCAGTTTTATATCGCTCGATTTGCTTAAACAAGCAGGCGGCTATGTAATGGATGTGGCATTTGTAGAGCCTATTTTCAATACGCTATCCGGCGAAATACGTGATTCGGAACAGGGAAAACAGTACGCCGCCGAAATTGCCAACAACAAAAAAGTGGCGATAGGTAGTCAGGCTCCGGAGTTTACTCAAATGAATACTGAAGGAAAACCGGTAAAATTATCCGATTTCAAAGGAAAATACGTTTTACTTGATTTCTGGGCTTCGTGGTGTGGTCCTTGTCGTCGCGAAAACCCAAATGTTGTGAAAGCATTTAATACATTCAAAGATAAAAACTTTACTATTCTGGGCATATCGCTCGATGCAGAACGGCAGAAAGAAGCCTGGTTAAAAGCAATAAAGGACGATAATTTAACCTGGGAACAGGTATCGGACCTGAAAGGGTGGGAAAATGAAGCAGCAAAACAGTATATGGTACGCAGTATACCTCAAAACTTTTTACTCAATCCCGAAGGCAAAATTATTGCTAAAAACTTACGTGGCGATGAATTGCAAACCAAATTAACTGAGTTACTTAAGTAACAAGACTAAATTAAAATTTAAAAGAGGCTGTCTTGAAACTACCCCAAATTAAAAAGTTAGTTTTAATTTATAACCTCTTATCAAAAAGAACTCCCAAAACGACTGTTTTTATATCTTAAACAGCTTCGTTCTGGGAGTTTTTATTAAAGGAAGTTTCAAATTGATAGTTTTAACAATTTAATATATAGTTTTGAGACATCCTCTTTAACAATTCCGGAATTTAATATTTATTTTTTGCTGAATACCATAGGTACACCAGATTCAGTAACTGTTAATTTATTGTCTTTAATTGTACCAGTCACTTCACCATCAAATACAACTGTTCCTTTTTTATTGTCGTAAGTATATACTCCCGGTTCACTATCAGTAATAGTTTCGTTTAGTATAGTATATGATTCAGTTGCAGTATAAGCAGTTGCAGATGTAAAATTAAGAGAAAATTTTGTTACGGTACCAGACTCATTAATAGAGTATTCCCAGGTTGTTCCGGTTAATGTATCAGGTAGTTCAATATCGTCTTTACAAGATGTAAGAATTACCATTGGAAGGATCAATAATAGATAAAATAGTTTTTTCATAAAAATTTTTTTTAATAATTAGTGTATAATGTGGAATTGTTTTTACTGGTTTAAAGTGTTGAAAATATATTTACAAAAATACAAATAATTTTTACTTAATAAGTGGTTTTCCCAATATATCACAAAAAAAAATAATATATGATTTTACATTTCGCATTATATACATATAAAAAAATCACTGGCTATGAATGGACTTTCAGCACGCCCTTAGCATTTTTCATCATCTTTTGTTTATTGGTGAAGTTTGGTTGCAAACAGTCAACATAGTTTATACATCTTCCAATTGCAAAAAAAATGCGCCATTATACATGTCGCATTAATTCATTTTTTATCGTCATTTTGTCGGCACCACCGGGTTGTCGCCATACTACCTGTCCACGTTTAAATATCATAAACGTAGGCACTGCCTGTATCCCGTATTGCGATGCTATGGCCGGATTGCGGTCGACATCAATTTTCAGGACCCGAGCACTTCCCTGCACTTCTTTTCCAATAGCTTCCACTATCGGACTCATGGCTTTACAGGGGCCACACCAGGTAGCATAAAAATCAATCAGAACGGGTTTATCGCCGTTAATTATTTGCTGAAAAGTCTCCATATTAATTAGCTATAAAAAAAAGCCGGGGAGGCTGAATTCCGTTAATCCCCGACTTTTCAAATCAACAATATTTAAAGTTCTCAATTAATTTCAATCATACGAGCTGGTTTTGGCTTAGCTTCTTCACGTTTTGGAATTAGCACAGTAAGTATCCCATTGTCGTACGATGCCTCAATTTTATCGCCATCGGCTATCTGAGGTAAAGTAAACGAGCGG
>JBLIZK010000484.1:0-9890 GCA_048859825.1 Paludibacter sp. | reverse complement strand
ATGTAAACGAAATTGAGTCGTCGATAATGAGTTCAATTGACGCATTGTTTAAGAATCCGATACTTATTTTTATATATCTGACTGTGATGTTTGTGCTAAGCTGGCAGCTAACTATTTTTGTGTTGTTATTGTTGCCATTTAGCGGGTGGTTTATTGGCCGTATTGGCCGTTCACTGAAAGCCAGATCGAAGAAAGGACAAGAGCAAACAGGAGAAATGCTGGCGCAGATTGAAGAAACACTGGGGGGATTACGCATTGTTAAAGCATTTAATGCCGAGCAAAAAGTAACCAACAGGTTTATCAAAATGAACAACGATATTCGTAAAACTTTCACGCGTGTGTTCCGTCGTCATAATCTGGCACATCCGCTGGGCGAATTTATTGGAACTGCAGTAATTGCTCTGTTGGTATGGTATGGAGGCACACTTATTTTACACAAGTCGAGCACTATCGGGGCAGCCGAATTTATTTACTACATTTTGATTTTTTACAGTATTATCAATCCGTTTAAAGAACTAAGTAAAGCCGATTATAGTGTTCGAAAAGGGATGGCATCACTCGAAAGAGTTGACAAAATACTTGAGGCTGAAAATTACATCAAAGAACCGGCTGTACCGGTAGTACTCAATGGGTTTAAGCAAAAAATAGAATACAAGAATGTGTGGTTCAAATACCAAAACGATTGGGTGTTACAGGATATATCACTGAGCATAGAAAAGGGCAAAACCATTGCATTTGTAGGTCAGTCCGGTTCGGGGAAATCCACTTTGGTGGATTTACTCCCACGTTATCATGATGTGGTAAAAGGCGAAATAAGCATTGATGGTGTTAACTTGCGCGACTTGCATACGCATGGGATACGTACATTACTTGGAAATGTTAATCAGGAAGCTATTTT
The DNA here is from genome assembly GCA_048859825.1 of Paludibacter sp. GTDB lineage: Bacteria > Bacteroidota > Bacteroidia > Bacteroidales > Paludibacteraceae > Paludibacter. Next base: position 8,992 of record JBLIZK010000484.1, on the reverse strand, counting down.
GTTCAACGATTCATTTTTCAATAACATCACTTTTGGGGTTGAAAATGCTACTATGGAGCAGGTAATGGAAGCTGCGCGAATCGCAAATGCGCACGACTTTATTATGGCAACCGAATCGGGCTACGATACCAATATCGGCGACCGCGGTTCAAAACTTTCGGGCGGACAGCGTCAGCGTATAAGTATTGCACGAGCCATACTCAAAAATCCACCTATCCTGATATTGGACGAAGCTACATCGGCGCTCGATACCGAATCGGAAAAACTGGTACAGGAAGCATTAGAGAACCTGATGAAGAGCCGTACAACACTGGTAGTCGCACATCGCTTATCGACCATAAAAAGAGCCGACGAGATTTGTGTGTTGCACGAAGGTCGTATTGTTGAACGTGGAAAACACGATGAACTCATTGAGTTGGATGGTTATTATAAGCGATTGGTAGATATGCAAACATTCTAAACAATTGTCGTTTTCAAAATACGGAGGCAGAGCCATTTGGTTCTGCCTTTTTTGTTCTTGTCCGGATGTATGTAATTGAATTATTGTAGCTAATCAGCTTGTTGTAGCAGGTTACTTGTTTTGCAGATATGTATATTTTTTTGACTATAAAAGCCGTCTAATTTTTCAATTTTTAACCGCTTTGCTGGCATCAAATCGACAAAAATGATGTATTTTTGTATGATTTTTCCCAAAAACTGCTCTTTTTCAAACATAAATATTCATGAACAATAAATCATTTGCAAAATTCACTCCGCACTTAGTTGCAGTTCTGTTGTTTACCGTTATATCCTTTATTTATTTCAAACCCGTACTCGAAAACAAACAGTTGCTTGGACACGACTCTGAAAGCTGGATGTGTATGGCCAAAGAAATGGTTGATTTCAACAAAGCAAACAGCGAAGGTACTTTATGGACAAATTCAATGTTTGGAGGTATGCCTACCTATCAGATTTCGATGCAACAACCGTATAATCTGGTGAAATATGTAGAGCAGCTTATTATGCTATACCCAACAACCGTATATAATTTGATGCTTTATTTCATCGGGTTTTATATTCTGCTGCTCGCCTTCAGAGTGAAACCCTGGCTGGCAATAGTTGGTTCAATGGCATTTGCATTTGCATCGTATAACTTTATTATTATTGTAGCCGGGCACAATTCCAAAGCCATTACCATAGCTTACATGGCACCCATTATTGGTGGTGTATTTATGGCTTTTCGCGATAAAAAAATTGCAGGAGCCCTTCTTACCGCTTTTTTTCTGAGTTTAGGTATTCGGGCTAATCACGTACAAATTCTGTACTACACGCTCATAATTCTCCTGTTCTTGGGAATTGTAGAGTTTGTTTATAGTGTAAAGGACAAACAATTAAAATCGTTTTTTCAGTCGGTAGGGCTGCTGATAGCAGCTGCAATAATTGCGGTTGGAATGAATGCAACTTCGCTCTTAACCACTTATGAATATGCAGATTATACCATGCGTGGTAAATCAAACGGTCTGACAACTGACGCTCAAAGTTCGCAACATGGTCTGAACAAAGATTATATTACTCAGTGGAGTTACGGCAAAGCCGAAACAATGACTTTGTTAATTCCCAACTTTATGGGAGGTGCCAGTGGTGGTACGCTCGATGCCGATAGCAAAACTGCTGCACATCTGAAAAATCTGGGTGTACCCAATGTGGAAAAAACGATGGAAACTTTTCAGCTTCCGCTTTACTGGGGCGACCAGCCGGGCACTTCAGGGCCTGTTTATCTGGGAGCTATTGTTATTTTCCTGTTTATACTGGGCTTCTTCGTGGTTGAAAGGCGAATACTATGGTGGTTGTTACCTATGATTTTGCTTACCATGTTTTTATCGTGGGGAAAAAATCTGATGTGGCTCACTGATATTTTTGTGGATTATGTGCCACTTTACAATAAATTCCGTACAGTATCCATGATGCTGGTTGCCACAGGATTTGGTATTACGCTGGTAGCTATTTTAGCGCTCAAAGAGATTCTTACTTCTGAAAATCGCACCGAACTTATCCGCCCGATGTTAATAAGCGCGGGTATTACAGGCGGAATTGCCCTTGTATTTGCACTGATACCGTCGCTTGCCGGTAGTTTTGTTTCACCCGCCGATGCTCAGTTTACGGGCGACTACGCATTTTTAAAAGAAACACTTCCGCTCGACCGTGAGGCCATGCTTCGTGCCGATGCGTGGCGTTCAGTTGCTTTTATTGTGGCTACTGCTGTTTTATTATGGCTTTTCCTTAAAAGCAAAATTAAAACCAGCCTTGCGATTGCAGCAATGGGAATTCTATTCCTTGCCGATCTTGTTCCGGTGGCAAAACGCTATTTGAACGACGATAACTTTACACGCAAACGCAAATTTGAAACACTGATTGAACCGTCGGCTGCCGACAATATGATTCTGACTGATAAAACACAATACCGTGTGCTCGATGCAACTGTAAATATTTTCAGCGATTCAAAACCATCGTATTTCCATAAGAATATTGGCGGTTATCATGCCGCTAAACTCCGCAGATACCAGGAGTTGATCAATATGCAACTCGAAGGTGAAGTAGGACAGCTTTTCGCTGCATTTAGTCGTGCAAAAACATTTGAAGAAATAAAACCGGTATTCGATTCATTGGGTGTATTGAATATGCTGAATATGAAATACGTAATTTATAATAAGGATGCTGCTCCGCTTATAAATAGTGCCAATAATGGCAATGCCTGGTTTGTTGACGAAGTAATTGTAGCAGCCAATGCAAACGAAGAAATGAAAGTGTTAGGTGAGATAAATACTAAAAAACAATTAGTAGTAGATAAGGAGTTTGCTGCTCAAATACCTGCTACTCTTATCAAAGATAGTACTTCATCCATTGCGCTGAAATCGTACAAACCTAACCACCTGATATATTCAGTGAATGCTGCATCGGATAAAGTGGCTGTATTCTCAGAAATATATTATGAAAAAGGCTGGAATGCCTATATAGATGGAGAAAAAGTTCCCTACATCAGAGCTAATTATTTGCTCAGAGCAATGTCTCTGAAAAAAGGACAATACGAACTAGAATTTAAGTTTGAACCGGTTTCGTACTCGTTGGGCAATACGCTGGCTTTATCATCGTCGATTGTGCTGATAATTTGTTTGTTAGCCTTTGCTTTCTTTACTTATCGAAAAAAGAAAGCTGAATAAACGACTCCTATTTTAAGGTAATTGATATAGAAGATTTTATATAAAGATGAAAAAAAGCAAGAGTATACATTTTAGTTCTACTATCAGCATGTCGCTGGTATTGTTTCTTATCGGATTGGTTAGTTTGTTTCTTTTTGTGGCACGCGATTTAAGTATCCATGTAAAAGAAAATATTAATTTGTCCATTGTAATAGAGGATGATGCAGACAGTCGTGAAATAAAACAGATTGAAGCGTTTATGTCTTCATCGGACTATGCAAAGTCCGTTCTGTTTGTTTCGAAGGAAGATGCCCTCAAAGAGCACATTAAGGCTTTAGGCGACGACCCATCCGATTTTTTGGGTTTTAACCCACTTAGGGCTTCGCTCGAAGTGAAACTAAAAGCTGAATTTGCTAATCCGGATAGCGTTAAAATGATTGAAGCTAAACTGAAGAAATTCCAAAAAATTGAACGGGTTGCATTTCAAAAAGATTTAATAAGTTTGGTAAACGACAATGTGCGCCGTATAAGTCTGGTTTTGTTAGGACTGGCACTTGTATTGCTTATTGTGGCCGTAGCTTTGATTAATAATACCGCACGCTTGTCTATTTACTCAAACCGATTCATTATAAACACCATGCAACTGGTAGGAGCAACCAATTGGTTTATACGTAAACCCTATGTGAAACGCGCGGCAATCGACGGAATTGTTGCATCACTACTGGCTCTTGTAATTATGGCTGTTGTGGTATACTATACCATGTACGAATTTGGACTCACCGGAGCTTCGCTCAATATTATGTCAATGGTTTGGGTAGCAATTATCGTAATTCTATCCGGGGTTATACTCATGGCATTGTCAACCTATTTTGCTATAGGCAGATACCTGAAAATGAACTCAAACGATTTATACAAAGGGTAATATTTACATATTTAAAAATATAAAATTAAACATTATAAAATGGGAAATAATAAATTAGGACTGGCTAAAATCAACTTCTACTTAATTGCACTTGGTTTTGTAATCATAGTAATCGGTTTTTTACTGATGACAGGCTCATCTACCGAAGTGGAATTTAATCCTGATATTTTCAGCACCAGACGCATCACAATTGGCCCTATGGTGTCATTCTTTGGTTTTTTGTTCATAATTTTTGCCGTACTATTTAAACCAAAATCTAAATGAATCTTTTTGAGGCAATAATCATTGCTATTGTTGAAGGACTCACTGAGTATTTGCCGGTATCGTCAACCGGACATATGATAATTGCTCAAAGCCTTTTAGGTGTTGAAAGTACTGATTTTGTGAAAGCATTTACTGTCATCATTCAATTTGGTGCCATACTTTCGGTAATTGTACTGTACTGGAAACGTTTTTTCCAAACAGTTGATTTTTACTTAAAGTTATTTGTCGCTTTCATACCGGCAGCCATTATAGGATTTTTGGCCAGCGATTATATTGATGCCATGCTCGAAAGTGTTTTGGTGGTGGCTATTATGCTTGTAATTGGAGGTGTGTTGATGCTTTTTGTCGACCAATGGTTTAATAAGCCTGAAGAAAATCAGGAAATGAACTGGAAGCGTGCGTTAAAGATTGGATTTTTTCAGTGCATAGCAATGATTCCGGGTGTATCTCGTTCCATGGCAACAATCGTGGGTGGTATGACTACTAAATTGTCGAGAAAGAATGCGGCTGAGTTTTCATTCTTTTTAGCTGTACCAACAATGGCTGCTGCATCGGGTTATAAAGTACTTAAGCTTGTACTGGAGCCGGGAGGCGTTCAGCTTCTTACCGATAATTTAATAGTATTGCTGGTTGGTAATCTGGTAGCATTTGTAGTGGCTATGCTTGCGATTAAATTTTTTATCGGTTTTCTGACAAAATATGGATTCAAAGCTTTTGGCTATTACCGTATAATTGTGGGTATTGTGTTGCTGGTATTGTTGTCTTTTGGTGTAAACCTAAGCATTATATAATATAATTTTTGCCGTAGGCAAATAAAAAAATATTCCGTAGGATGAATGTAATTGAGGGTGAAGTATTTTTTGTGAAAAAACCATTAAACTGGACATCGTTCAATCTGGTCAATAAGCTTAGATGGAAGTTGCAAAAAACATTGAATGTAAAAAAGTTGAAGGTTGGACATGCAGGTACACTTGATCCGCTTGCTACGGGCGTTATGATAATTTGCACAGGTAAAAAAACGAAACTGATTGAAAGTTTTCAGTATCAGACAAAGGAGTACATAGCCACACTTCAGTTGGGCGCTACTACTCCCTGTTTTGACAAGGAACAGCCAATTGATGCTACCTTTCCAACTGAGCATATAACGCGTGAATTAATTGACAAGGTTATTCCAACTTTTACTGGCGAAATATGGCAGGTACCACCGGTTTATTCAGCGGTAAAGGTGGATGGCAAGCGTGCTTACGACTATGCCCGCGATGGACAAGAAGTAGAATTGAAGCCAAAACTATTGGTAATTGATGAAATTGAAGTAATCCACTTTGCGGCACCTGAACTTACAATACGAGTGGTGTGCAGCAAAGGTACATATATCAGGGCGCTGGCCCGCGACATTGGTTTGGCGCTGGGGAGTGGGGCGCATTTAGCGGCTCTTGAGCGTACCCGCATTGGTGAGGTTAAACTAAGCGATTGCTGGGAAATAGAAGCACTCGTAAATCATGTAGAAGAACAACTTTTACGAGATAATAAAAACATTGAAACAGAGGTAAAATAATAAACAACATCATTATGAAGCTATCAAAATTTAAGTTCAAATTACCGGAAGAGCTAATCGCTCAGTATCCGACTCAACACAGAGATGAGTCCCGGCTTATGGTATTGAACAGACAAACCGGTACTATTGAACATCGCGTTTTCAAAGAAGTGCTGGAGTATTTCAATGAACATGACCTTTTTATATTTAACGATACAAAAGTTTTTCCTGCGCGCTTATATGGTAATAAAGAAAAAACAGGAGCGCAGATAGAAGTGTTTTTGATGCGTGAACTTAACCACGAAATGCGACTTTGGGACGTTCTGGTGGAGCCAGCACGTAAAATTCGTATTGGTAATAAGTTGTATTTTGGCGAGGACGATTCTGTTGTTGCCGAAGTAATTGATAATACAACTTCGCGCGGACGTACCCTCCGCTTTTTGTTTGATGGTACGCATGAGGAGTTTAAGAAAGCATTATTCGACCTTGGCGAAACACCGCTACCGCGCAATATTAACCGTGCTGTTGAAGCCGTAGATGCAGACAGATTTCAAACAATATTTGCAAAAAAAGAAGGCGCTGTTGCAGTGCCTGCTGCGGGTACCCATTTTAGCCGTGAGTTGTTGAAACGCATGGAGATTAAAGGCATTGATTCTGCTTTTCTGACTTCGCATATGAGCCTTGGAAACTTCCGCGAGATTGACGTTGAAGACCTTACCAAGCACAAAATGGATTCGGAGCAAATGGAAATTCTGGCCGAAACTGCTGAAGTAGTAAACAAGAAAAAAGACGAAAACCGTAACATTTGTGCTGTAGGTACAACTGTAATGCGTGCACTGGAAACAGTAGTAGGTACTGAAGGCAAAATTAAACCATTTTCAGGATGGACTAATAAATTTATTTTTCCTCCATACGATTTTACAGTTGCAAATTCTTTAATTACCAACTTCCATCTTCCTTATTCTACTCTTTTAATGCTTACATCGGCATTTGGAGATTATGACTTTGTGATGAACGCATACGAAGAAGCTGTGAAGCAGGAATATCGGTTCGGAGTTTATGGCGATGCCATGCTGATTCTATAATTGAACAGAAGGCTAATTGAAAAACAAAGAGCGCAGTGTATCAAACAATGCGCTCTTTGTGTTATATAAGTTCAAATCGATTGCATTATTGCGCACGAAGACATACTTTTTTTGCTATCCATTGGTAACAGATAATTAAATAAACCGCAATGATTGCTCCGATTCCCATTAAATGATAACTCAGGTTATACAACAACTTCATATACTATATTTTTAAAGACGGATATAAAACGAAACAAATATCGGGCCAGAAAGTTCAGGTTGATTAAATTATAAAAAAAAGAAGAGAATGTTTTTATAAAAACACTCTCTTCTGCTTGTTGCGGAGGCCCGACTCGAACGAACGACCTTTGGGTTATGAGCCCAACGAGCTACCACTGCTCCACTCCGCGATATTGTGAGTGCAAAGGTAGTAATTTTTTCTGAATCTGCAAGCGCATATGTTTAAATTTGGTTGACCGCTGATGTTCGAGTGTGTACAGGGTTGTTAGATAGATGTTTATCTATGAGAAAATAAAGTGTTAAAGTATCTGACGGTGTTGTGTTTTTACTTTTTTATTAGCTCTAACTCAATTTTACCCAAGTAATACCCTCCTTTTCCTACCTGAGCAATTACTACCGGCTTTCCATCCAGGTTCATTTCCTTTGCATTCTGAAGCATTGTGTGTGTGTGTCCGCCAATAATCACATCAATAAAACGTGTTTCGCGAGCCACCTGGAAATCATTCACATCGTGCGATTTGGCATCGCCGCCAAGATGCGATAAACAAACAATCAGGTCGCATTTCAATTCCTTTTTCAGAAAAGTGGCCGTTTTTGCAGCTGTGGCTATTGGGTCGTTATACAAAAGTCCCCGATAGTTGCTTTCAATAATCAGACTTTTAGGCTGAATATTCAATGCCATAACGCCAATTCTAAGTCCGTATTTCTGAATAACCAAATAGGGCTTTACAATGTCGCGAAGCGGTGTGTTTTCAACATCATAATTTGAACTGAGAACCGGAAATGTGGCTTTTGATAAAATGGTATGCAAAGTGTCTATTCCGTTGTCAAATTCGTGGTTGCCCAATGTGCCTGCATCGTATTTCATCCTGTTCATGGCATCAACTTCTATGCGCCCATTAAAGAAATTAAAATAGGGCGTTCCCTGCGAAAAATCACCTGCATCGAACAAAAGCACATTCTTTTCTTCCTTGCGAATTTGATTTATCACTCCCATTCTGCGGGCATATCCACCCATGTCGGATGTGGCAAGCGCTGATTTATCGGTTGGTTCAACCTGACTGTGAGTGTCGTTGGTGTGTAATATCAGCAGTTTAATCTTTTTTGCTGCCTGGTTATTGGCTGGAAATAGCAGAAATACCACCAATGCTATGTAAATTGAAATTTGCCTCATAATTCTGATTAGTTTTGAATGGTGATACGACCATCGAGTTGAGAGTTTATGGGTCGGCCGGCTGCCGTTTCAGCTTTGATATAGTTGAGCAAGATTGTACGAACTTTTATACTTGTATTTACTCGTTTTGTATACGATGCCAGAGCTATCATTTTATCATTCCCACCGGCCAGATAATCGTTTGTGGCTACAGTGTAGGTTTTGTTCAAATCCAGCGGAGCACCATTTATAGTAATGTCGATTGCTTTTTTATTAGCAATTACCATGCGTAGGCCCGAAATGCCTTCGCCACCCATTGATGCAAAATACTGGCAAAGTTCATTCAGCTTGTCGCCTTTCAGATATAGCACCACAAGTTCGTTTTCGAAGGGCATCAGTTCGAATACTTTACGTACCATTATGTCGCCTTCGGGGACTACGGTGCGTAACCCACCCAGATTCACAATGGCAATATCCACTTCGGTCTTCATATAGTCCGAGGCCGCTTTGCGGTATACATCGGCACTGAAATTTGAGAGCAGACTTTCAGGCGCATGCCCGCGCATAGTTTGTGCAGCTTTGCCAATCACGATATTCATCGAATTGTCAACCTGACTTTTGAAAGGAGATCGGAAG
>JBLIZK010000483.1:0-3886 GCA_048859825.1 Paludibacter sp. | reverse complement strand
CTTTAAAATCAGTTCGCCTGTTTTCGTGACATTCAGCGCCGGTTTATGCACAAAGCCGGGCGCATCCAGTATTTCAGGCAAAACATATACGATAGCAGCAGCTTCCAATCCATCTTTGGTTTGTGCTTTAACCATTATTCTTCGGGCTGAATCGGTATTATTGCATGGTATTACCCGGCAACTACCATCGGACTGAATTTCCAGCTTTGCATATTTGGCATACTCCTTATCAAGCATCCAGTTCACCTGAACATCGGCCTGATAATTTCCAAATCTGCGTGCAGAAGCCTGTAACAGCACATCACTCTTGTTAGTTTCGGCCGAATCGCGGGTAGGATTCACTATTAACTGTGTAGGTATGTCCGATAAGTTAGCCGATAAAGCCTTTTCGGCATCCTGTACTTTTTGTTTGATGTGCATAGGATCCCATTCATCATTGCCCCTAAGCAAATTATAGGTATTGTAAAAAACCTTCCCCTCAAATTCAAACCTGTATGCCTGCAGCAATTTCCTGCTTTTCAAATCAATTGTTGTAGAAGGATACTGATGACCAATAGTAACCTGATTGCCATTCATTTGATTATTATAGTGATAATACCGCGCCTCAGGCTCCGGAATGGCCCTCCAGCCCCAATAAGTAGCAGTATGGGTGTGTAGTCTGCAATCTACGGCTGTTACAGGCCCACGGCTTTTAACAAAATACTGTTCGCCACGGGCAAAGGAATGAATGTCGCAATTTAAAAGTACAGCACCGGTAGTCTCGGTATGTCCGAATGGTTTTGAAGAATAAAAATCGAAGCTACAGTTCAGATACACACCTGTGGGCGCCATTGCATCGTCGGTGGATTCAAAATGACAATGGTCAAAGAAAGTTCGTTTACCACCCACCATCGGACATGTATTTAACCTGCTTACAAAACGGGAATTACGAGCCAATATTTTATCTCCAATACAAAAAGCCAATTGTGCCTGTACAATAGCACTAGCTCGCTTTGTTCTGTTCAAAGCCGGATTTAACGGATACACTAAATCAATGTTACAGTAATTGCCCAATGTTACATTTTCGACAGAGGTACCGTTACCATTTATCCGAAACATCGTAAAATTTCCTTTTGCACCCATTGTTTGCCCACGGTTTGAAGCCAGTACCACATGTTGCGGGTCGTCAGTAAGACCGTAAAAGCGCAACCATTCACAATCTGTTTCGAGGCCAAATGGAGTTCCTCCTATTGTTTTAGGTTCGCGTACAGTGTTGTCGTCCGGGTTATCTATCCAGTAAACCCACGGAGCAATATACAGGGTCATGGGTTCAGTTTCGGTACCATTACTGATGTGCTTAACCGCACTTTGTACCGATGTAAAAGCATAAGGAGACAAAGCCAGTTCAGCATCCGTTAGCTGAGCGTCAATATAAAAAGCTTTTGGTCCAAGTAGTATGGTATCGCCTTTATACACTATGCATTTGCCCTTGTAAATAAGTGAGGGGTTCAGCAGGTTTACTTTGGAAAAGTCTTTGGCAAGCGCTGAAAAGGCAATCAGATAAACGGCCAAAACAAGAAAAATGATTCTTCTCATACGATAGATTTTGATGTAATTTTTTATGTTGTACAAATGTAATACGATTTGTAAAAACTATCGGGATTTGAGAGCAACAGGGATAAAATTTAATTATAAATTACAAATAGTGTGTTTATTACGGAAAATATACTTACCTTTGGTGCGGAATTGAAATTTAGTCCGGGTTACTCACTATTCTGTCACTACTCAAAAACAGAGATTAGGGTTAAAAATAGAAGTTATTTCTGAGCCTTCACTTCAATTAAGTAAAACAATTAATCCTATTTTCAAAAATGAACATTTTTGTTGCCAAATTGAGCTTCAACGTAAACGATGAAGACCTAAAAGTATTATTTGCAGAATATGGCGAAGTAAATTCTGCACGCGTAGTAACCGATAAAATGACCGGCCGTTCAAAAGGCTATGGTTTCGTAGAAATGCCTGACAATGATGCAGCGCTAAAAGCTATCAACGAACTGAACGAATGTGAATATGATGGCCGCGTAATTGCTGTATCTGAAGCACGTCCACGTGAAGAAAGACCTGCTGGCGACCGTCGTCCGGGTGGTTTCAACAACAACCGTCGTGGTGGTTTTGATAGCAGCAAACCAAGAAGATACTAATCTTTACGGTTCAATCATACAAAAAAGCCTTTATCATTCGTGATAAAGGCTTTTTTAGTTGATTTTGTATGGCTGCATTATGTTATCTGATATTATACTTTTTGGTTTATATAGAGTATTATGTGAAAAACATCATATTTGTTTCCTGAAATATTAGTCAAAAATTTTCAATGTTTATATTTGATTTTGACTCTGTTTTCCGAAACATCATATTGAATAGTATATAAAAAGAATTACATTTGAAATTGAATTGAGTTTATCAGAGTAATACATCAAACAAAAACAAATAAAGAAAAATTTCTTTAATATATGAAATTTGTGTAACTTTGCAGCGCATTAAAACAATAAAACATGGCTTTTGTAAACAACACTATGATTGTTCGACGGGTACTTATGTCGAAAATAATATCGCTCTACAACGAGGATAAACTTACCGAAGAAATAGACCGTATTCCACTTCAAATGTCGCCAAAAAATGCTCAGGCACGCGGCAGATGCTGTATACACAAGGAGCGGGCTGTTTTAAAATACAAAATGCTACCGATATTAGGCTACAGTGTGGATGAAGAAGAAGATGAGCTTACACCACTTTCGGTATATGCAAAGCGTGCCATGGAACGGAAAGAAACGTCGAAATCGATATTATCTGTAGTGGACGAAGCTTGTACCGCCTGCGTAAAAACCAACTACGTAGTTACAAACCTTTGTAAAGGATGTGTAGCACGCTCATGCTCCATGAATTGTCCTAAGGATGCAATTACTTTTATGGAAAATGGGCAAGCCTATATTGACCATGCAAAATGCATCAATTGTGGTATTTGTAAAGATGCTTGTATGTATCACTCCATCGTATATATACCGGTACCCTGCGAAGAAGTTTGTCCCGTAAAAGCTATTCAGAAAGACGAAAACGGCATTGAACACATCGACGAAAGTAAGTGTATTTACTGTGGAAAATGTATCAACGCCTGCCCTTTTGGCTCAATTTACGAAGTTTCGCAATTAATTGATATTTTAAATGAGTTGAAACGCGGACAGGAATTAGTGGCCATTATGGCTCCCTCTATCCAATCGCAGTTTGATAATAGTCTGGAGGAGATTTCGGCTGCTGTAGAGAAAATAGGTTTTGTTGAAGCAATGGAAGTTGCCATTGGCGCTATGGAAACCACGCGTCGCGAAGGAGCTGAACTGCAGGAAAAACTAGACGAAGGACAGGCATTTATGACCACATCCTGTTGTCCGTCGTACATTGAACTGGTTCGCAAACACTTACCCGACTTAAAACCCTATGTTTCGCATACAGGTTCGCCCATGTATTATAGCATTGAACTGGCGAAAGCAAAGTATCCGAATGCAAAAGTAGTATTTATAGGTCCGTGTGTGGGAAAACGCAAGGAAGTGATGGATCATCCCGACATTGATTACATACTGACGTTTGAAGAAATCGACACCTTATTTTCGGGCTTAAACATAGATATCAATTCGATAAAAGGTAAGGAACGAGATGCAGCTCCACGCGAAGGAAGAGGATTTGCCCGTACCGGAGGCGTAATTGCAGCCGTTCAGGCACTTTACCCGAATGTAGCTATTAAACCCGTAGCAGTAGCCAACCTGAACAAGAAAAACATCGGACTCCTTCGTGCTTTTTCAAAAGGAAAAGCACCGGGTAATTTTATTGAAGTAATGGCTTGTGAAGGCGGTTGTAT
>JBLIZK010000482.1:0-15035 GCA_048859825.1 Paludibacter sp. | reverse complement strand
ACGACGCTCTTCCGATCTAGATTACAATCTACCATTGATTCTGGGAGCAGAATCCACATTGACTGTAAATTCTCAAACTTCGGAGTTGTCGATACGGAAATAGCGGAAGGACGATTTGAAGTCTATAGAATTCAAATATCGTTAACTTACTTTCCACTACATAATACACTGTTAGCAAACAAAATTACTTATTTTACAATTGTTATTGTAGATTTTGTAACCACTTGAGTTGAGTCGGAGCTCATAGCTGTTATATCGCTTTTGCAGTTTGTAAAAATTAGCCTGTACCTTTTATTCCTCCTGATATTGCAGTAGTAATCACAAGTAATTTATTAAGCAGATCTTCAGCCTCTATTGTGTTTTTTTGATCAATTTTTCTCCACTCTCTAAGTTTTTGTACTTGTAGTTTATGAAGCAAATAGAGTAAGCTTTTGCGTTGGTTTATGTTTTCGAATAGGCTAGCTCTGCGACTTTCAGTATTTCCACCCAAAAGTGAGGCTACCTGTTTGGTGCTTCTATTTAACTCGAGCATAATATCCTTTTGTAATTCATTTCGAAGCTCTGTATCTTCGACAAGAGATACATATAAATCTATCACATCCGGATCTGCGTTTAATAAATTTGTTTCTATTTGAATAAGAATATAACGCAGAAAAGGCCAAATATCAGCATAGTGTTGTAATTTATTATACAATTCAGGGTATTGGTTTTGCATTGTTTCAAGGGCATATCCAACACCATACCAGGCTGTAATATTGAAGCGAGACTGATTCCAGCTGAATACCCATGGGATTGCACGTAAATCAGTTAGGGTTCTTTGTCCTGTTCTTCTGGCGGGTCGGGATCCTATTTTGCTCTGTTCTACTACGTCAATGGGTGTACATTGGCTGTAAAACTCAATAAATCGCGGATGTTTGATGAGTTGCTGGTACTTCTCTAGTGATAGTAATGAAAGGCAATCAAGAGCTTCATACGGATAAATATCATGTTTTCGAGGAAATAATGAAAAACTGGTTTGCAGGGCTGTACCCGACAAGAGCATTTCTATATTATATGTTGCGTTAACAAGGTTGGCAAACTGCTGGGCAATTGTTTCGCCCTGAACAGTGAGCTTAATTTGCCCAGTCATGGTACCAACCGGCATACCGTCAAGAAAGCGATGATATTTACCACCTCCGCGACTAATAGTACCTCCAATACCATGAAAAAAACGAAGACGTACATTGTACTTTTGTGCAACTGATGTTAAGTTCTGTTCTGCCTGATGAATATTCCATCTGCTAGCAACAATCCCACCATCTTTATTGCTATCGCTATACCCAAGCATTACTTCCTGAACACCTGAACATTGCGATTTTTTCTTGACCGGGTGTAATAAAAATTGTTCGAGCACATATGCAGATTGTTGTAAGTCGTCAATGGTTTCAAACAATGGTACTACCTGAAGGAGGTCGTGTTTTAATCCAACTTCGCGCATAAAGAGATAAACAACCAGCAAGTCGCTCACTCCACGTGTCATGCTGACTATCAATGAACCAAGACCGTCAGTTCCGAAACAGTTGATGTGTTCTTTTATTGCTCTATAACATTCAAGTACTTGATCGGCTTCTTTACCTACGGATTCACCTGCTACTACAAATGGTCGATTTATAGATAATTCAGCATTTAAAAAGGCCAGTTTTTGGTCTTCGCTCCAGCTACTGTATTCTATTTCAGGATAATTAATCCAAGCAAGTAATTGCTCCATTGCTTTGTCGTGGAATGCACTGTTTTGCCTAATATCGAGTTTAGCAAGATGAAACCCAAAACATTGCACCTGCCGTTCAATTGGAAACAGGTAGGTTTCAGCAATACGGATGGCGCCAGTATCAACCAAAGTTTTTCGTATAAAGCGCAAATCATCAAGCAATTCTTTAGCCGTAGGATAATACGCATTTAATGGCAAAACCAATTCACTATTTCTATTTTCCAGTTTCAGAAGCATTAAATTGATAAATTGCCTCCAGGGTTCATGATAGTTTCTATTTACAGCTAATTCCCCCTGTTTGCCCAACTGTTCACTCATCTGAACAATGCGTTCAATTAATACACTTGGAACTTCATTTCTGTTATCAGAGAAACTCAGCATCCGGGCAAGCGATATAAGTTGCGTTTCAATAATACTGATCGCGGCCTCTCTGTGAATGAGCAATGTTTCACGAGTAATCTCAGCAGTAACATAGGGATGTCCGTCCCGGTCGCCTCCAACCCAACTTCCAAAAGTTATTAACGGATAATTATCCGGGTCTTTCATTGTTTGTGAATCATAGCCATTGTATTCCCAAACATGTTTAAGTCGCTTGTCGCTAAGAGCAAGGGCTTCAGGAAAAACTTTTGTAAAATAGTGCATTACCGCACTCCTTTCGGAGGCAACATCAGGTTTTTCAAGGTATACTTCGCCACTTCGCCACCATCTTTCAAGCATTGACTGATACATTTCATCCAGTGCCACACGCTCTGTTTCAGACCATATAATATTTTCCTTTTTTACCAAAAGGAGGTATAACTCGCGGTGCAACTCAAGAATCGATACCCGCTTAGCCTCGGTAGGATGAGCCGTAAGCACAGGCATCAGGTGAATTTGGGGAAGCAATTTGCTAATTTGATGCTGAGTTAAGCCTCTTTGCCTCCATCTTTTGAATGTTTCGGCCCATGATCCACGAATATTTTCGGCCCCGGAGCGGTTTTCGAGTTTTCTTCTGAACTGAACAGCTGCATTCTCGGACACAAGATTCATCAACTGAAAATAGATACTTAAAGCTTGAATAAGCTTATCCTCATCCGATGTTTCTACATTTGTTTCCTTATCAAAATAATTAATGGAAAAAAGCAATCCTGCCACTTTTTCTTCACCCAGCCCCCTTAAAACAGCATCAAAAAACTTCCCCGCAGTATGTAGGTCATCAATAATTTTTTTGAAACCCTCAATTTCTGTTTCAGCTTTAATATTTTTTACTTCATCTTCACTTAAAACCCTGATCATAATTGTATATATTTTTACCTTTAAGTCTTATATTATTTTCTTGATTTAAATTCAAAGATAGATCTAAATTTGGAACAAATAATTCTTATGTTTTGTTTAGCCATTTTGGGACTGAAAACGGAGTGAGTGCTTTCGGGAAAGATGGACAAAGATATACTTATTCGAAATTAGACAATAGTGATCATTTTAAGATTTTTGAAACACAAGAATCCTGATCCGGCTGTTTCCTTTTAGAACTTTTAAAAAAAAGTAAAGCTCCCAATAAACTCAATGAAGAAGCCATGTATGAAGCGTAGTCGTAGTTCTGAAACAAATCATAAATTGCTCCTCCGGAAAGAGGCCCAGCTATACCGGCAATGGCATAACCCAAAAAAACATATGGATAAACCAAGCCTAACTTATCAACGCCATAATAGAGCGATGTTTTTTTTGCAAATAATACAAAATTGCTGCCAAAACTAAAACCAATCAGTGTCGAAAGCAACAAATAACTAATTGAAGTTAATTCTAAAAGTCCAATCAAAAATACTGACGCAGCTTGCAAGCTCAATGCCACTACGACGCATACGTTTGTATCAAAATGATCACTGAGCTTGCCCCAGCTAAGCCGTCCTGTAAAATTTGCAATTGCAAATACTGACACCCCAATTACCAAAGTATGATTGGGTATAGCATGCTCACTTCCAATCAGTTTTAAATTCCCGACTACAAGTAAGCCGGCAAAAGTACCCATAAATATACCCATAAATAGTTTGATAAATTTTGAATCAAAACGAAATACAGTGAAGCTTTTCAGCGAGGTTGGATTTGAGGTCGATGGAGGTATTATAAATAATGAGAAAAATAATATAATTAATCCGTGTACTATTGCAACAAACAAAAAGATATCTAAAATACGTTTACCATCAAGGAGCATTCGTTCAATAATCAACGAAAATACAAACGCGGCCAAACCAAAACCTGCTGTAGATATGCCTGTAACAAGTCCTTTTTTTTCCGGAAAATGTTTTACAGGAGTGGTTAGTGCCACTAAATATCCTAATCCGGTTCCTATTCCGGTAAGTATGCCGACACCAAAAAGTATGAGCCAGAAGTTTCCGTTCGACAGCCCCGATAACAGGTAACCAGCACTGTAAAACACAGCAGATAGCATAGCCATATTTCTGGTTCCAATCCGTGCTTCATACTTTCCGGCAAATATCATTGTTACCGGAAAAACTGCAATTAACAATCCGAATACTAACTGCGACTGCACGGAAGAAAAGCCATAATTGAATATAAGTTCAGTTGAAACAAGGCTCCATGCATACACACTGCCCAAACAAAGCATAATAAAAAAAGAAGCTACTACTACTAAAACCTTTTTCATGAACATTTTATTGTTGTTACTTAAAGTCAGTCTATTCAGAAACTAAATTTTTTGCCTTTTCAATTACTTCATCGTTCATTGATTTTTTGAAATATATCAATTTATCCATTATAGCCTTATTAGATGTAGAAATAATTTGCGCTGCCAAAATTCCGGCATTTTTGGCACCGTCCAACGCCACAGTTGCCACAGGCACACCACCCGGCATTTGAAGGATAGACAGTACAGAATCCCAGCCATCAATTGAGTTGGACGATTTGATTGGAACACCTATAACCGGAAGTGGAGAAATTGCCGCAACCATACCAGGGAGATGCGCAGCTCCGCCAGCTCCTGCTATAATAACTTTTATTCCACGCAGGTGAGCTGCTGAAGCAAAATCGAACAATTTTTGAGGTGTCCTGTGTGCCGAAACCACATCAATTTCATAACCAACACCAAAGTAATCAAGCATCTCGGCAGCTTTTTTCAAAACTGGCAAATCTGAATCGGAGCCCATAACTATACTTACTAATTTTTGTTCCATGACTTTACTTTAATTATATTTTTTACTTTTTCTGATTTTTCGATAGCTTCTTCCAATGTATGTGCAACAATAGTAACATGCCCCATTTTCCGATAGGGTTTTGTTTCCTTTTTACCATACAAATGAATCTTTAAGCCTTCTGTTTCCATACTTTCTGTTAGTCCCTCGTATAAAACAGGTCCTTCATACCCTACTTCGCCCAACAAATTAATCATTACCGAAGGCATTTTTATCATTGTACTTCCAAGTGGCAAGTTCAAAATAGCCCTTAAATGCTGTTCATATTGCGATGTCACAACACTATCGATGGTATGGTGACCACTGTTGTGTGGACGAGGGGCTACCTCATTCACAAGAATCCTGCCGCTTCTATCAATAAAAAATTCAACAGCAAGCAAACCTGTCATATTCAGTTCACTTATAATATGTTCGGCTATTTGGGTTGCCCGGGCAGAATCTTCGGTACTTATTTGCGATGGACATATCAATTTCTCTACTAAATTAGCCTGACCATCAAAAACCATTTCAACAACCGGAAAGCTCTTAACCTTTCCGTTCTCGTTTCGGGCTACAACGACAGCAACTTCTTTTGAAATATGAACTAACTCTTCAACCACAGAAGGGCCGTGTAGTAGCTTCTGAAGATCATTTTCGTTCCGAATTACAGCTACACCTTTACCATCGTAACCACCTCTACATAATTTCTGCACAAAAGGGAATTCAAGTTTCCTTTTCCTTATAGCATCATAAATCTCGTTCTCCGAAATAAAAAGACTGTACGAAGATGTTGGAATATTATGTGAAGCAAAAAAATTTTTTTGTAATCCTTTGTCTTGTATCAGAGTCAATATTTCAGGCTCGGGAATGATTTTCAAACCCTCTGATTTGAGTTTAAACAGTGCTTCCACATTAATATTTTCAAGTTCGAATGTGAGAATATCAACTTTTTTCCCGAAATCATAAACAGATTCGAAACTTAATGGGTCGCCCTGAATGTATTCCGATGCTACGCCTGCCGCTGGACAATCCTTTTCATTATCTAGAATAAATGTGGCTATATTCCATTTGCTTGCTTCCTGAATTAACATTTTTCCTAATTGTCCACCCGCAATTATACCCAACTTTAAATTTGAAGTTACCAACTTCTCCATTTTTCTAAATAATTTTAAAATACTATTTTTGCAGAAATCGAATAAGAACTTTGAAAAAACTGCTGATAAAGAGATAAAGTCGGCAAACTTGGATAAAACTTATCACTATCTCAATACCAGCAGTCAGCTTATAATTCCATTAATTCGATGCAAAAATAATAAATTAATACTTAACAAATGAAGTACAGCTTCATTTGTTAAGTATTTTTAGCAAGTTTTTCAGCTTGCAAAAAACAGTTATCCAGAACCATTTTATTCTAATTCAACACATTATTGATTAAAAGTGATGCTATTAAAACTCCACGATTTTGAAGACTACTGTGTTTTGGTGTATAAGCGGTTTATGATGAGCGAAAAAGATGGTACCATTTATGGGTGAGAATATGGAACTGCGGGTTTCGCCGGTAAAGGGATCGAGTATTTTGGCCAGCAGGTCGCCGCTTTTTATTTCGTCGCCGGCACCTTTGAGCGAATAGAGTATGCCGGAGTCGGCCGAGAGTATAGTGCGTAACTCAGAGTCTTTTAGCGTGTGCGAGCATGTACCTGGATGCATGGGGTGCTGTATAATTTGCATATTGCTCATAAACCTTAATACGGATAGCCAGGCTATTTTGGCGGTGTCTTTGTTGATATTTTCGGTGTCGCCTGAGTAGATGGAAAAGGCCTGAGTGCCAAAAATCTGCCAGTTGTAGTTGAGCACAGTGGTATCGTAAGGTTTGGGTTTGCGAATAAGTACATAAGGCAAGCCAAAGTGCTTGGCCAGTTTATGGTTCTGAAAGCCGGTGTCCATCATGCGTACGTGAGGTATAAACTCGCCCGGCATGTAAAAACTGGCAAGCTGTATGCCGTATTTATAGCCTCGCACGTGTTCGAAAATGGCAGCTGCAATGCGCTGAGTAGTTTCTCCTTTGTCGTAGCCCGGAAACATGCGGTTAATGTCGGTGTTATCCATAGCCCAAAAGCGCTTGTTAATATTCATGGAGAAATGGTTGGCCGATGGTATGACCAGAATTTCGTGCCCGGGCAGTAGTTTGCCGGCTGCTTCGAGGTCGATAAGATTTTTAACTATTTGGGAACAGGTAAACTGCTGCTGGACTTCGTCGCCACGCATAGCGCCTACTATGACGAGGGTTTTCTCGCCTTCGCCAAACCGAAAGCCGTGTATTTTAAAATCGTCGCGGTAAGGCGACTTCATCCGGAAGATTATTTCTTGTTTCATCTGTTTAATTGATTTTTTTTGTCAGATGGAATTTACCATGATTTTTCTTTTTTATTGGTACAAATTTCCCCTGCAGAGTGTCCGGCTATTCCTTTGCCGATGCTGCAAATATGCGTGCAATAAGCGAACCTTCGTACACCACGGGATAAGTACGCAGAGTAAACAGCAATCCATCCACGGGCGATGTAACTTCCTGCAGCACTTTTCCTTCGAAAGCGTCCACAATGCGGCAGAGCAAATCGCCTTTTTTCAAATTCACCGAATGCGATACAGTTGGAATAATTATACCTGAAGCTTCGGCATTCATAAAGCACACTTCGCCTTTTGTAGAAAGCGTTGGTTTAGCAATTTTTGCCGTAGATTTGGCGCTCCACATGCCCATTTTATGCATCATATTAAAAATACCATCCACCAAACGATTTCCATAATCGAGTGTAAGGCGCATACCTATACCCATTTCAACCACAATGGTAGGTGTTTTTAGTACATTAAGCGAGTGAGCCAGTGTTGATTCCAGTACAGTGGCCGCATCGTGTATCCATATAAAATCGATGTTAAGCATATTGGCATAAGGTATTAACTTACGGGACATTTGCTTGTTGATACGTGCTTGTGGCATTTCGCGCAAAAAAATATTGCTGGCATGAATATCAATTACCATATCGGCACCACGCAAATCCTCAATAATTTTATGGGCTGTATATTCAATGAGGTGTCCGTTAGGATCGCCCGGGAAGATACGGTTCATATCCAGATCAAAAGTAGGTATTCCCCGCGTAACCGAATCGACACCCAGTGGATTCAGTGCCGGATATACCTCGACAGTACCATTGAGCATGCCGGGGTTTTCGTTGATGCGACGTATCAGTTCAAAACAGACGTACTGTCCTTCGAGTTCGTCGCCATGCGTACCGGTAACAATGCAAATACGTTTGTCGCCATCGCCGTTTGTAATCACTTTTTTTCGGATTAGAAGTTGTTCATCCACCGGTAATCCTTCTGAAAGTATGGTTTTTATCATTGTTGAATTTGTTCTACTCTTAAATAAACCTCCATCTGTTGCTGTGCCAGTCCTTTAAATACGCCTTTATCAATGGCACAATCGTTATAATCGCGTCCGTGCGATAGTTTTATGTAACCCGGGTCGGCAGGCCGGTTGTGTGTAGGGTCAAAACCAAACCAACTACCCAGGTGATAATATTCTATCCAGGCATGTGTGTAACCTTCGCCCTCCATAAATCCACTCACGTAGCGTGCTGCAATGCCGAATATACGACACATAGCGAGCATAGTATGAGCAAAATCCTGACATACGCCTTTGCCCTGAAGCAGTGCTTCTTCGGCGCTGGTACGTACCGATGTTACCCCCGAAGTATATTGCAGTTGTTTGTTTATTTCTTCAGAAATCCTGAAAATCTTTTCGTGTGTGGACGCGTTCTCTGCAAAATGAATTCCTGCACATATCTCCTTTATTTTATCCATAGGTTGTGTGAGCGCTGTATTGTACAAAAAAATCGGGTTCAACTCTTCAGTATTCTTTTTATGTATTAACTCCACCACACCTTCGGACGTAAATTCGAAATCAGCATGAAAGTTGCCAATATAGCCCGAAATCAGGGTGTTGCCAAAGGTGTCGGTGCTGTAACTTACTTTACAGTGGGGTTGAATAATACAACTGCTTTCCAGAATTTGCTGCGAATTAGTGTCGCGTGGCACGCATCGCAGTAAAAAATGATGTGCGAAAACCTGTTCGCTAAAACGTATTTTGGTGCTGTATTTATACCTGTAAATTGACATTAAAAATGAATCATGTAGTAAACAGACCATTCAGATAATACAAGGCACGCGGCTCTTTGTATTTATCGAAGGTCATATGACTTTTGTATGCTAATAAATTTATTTCGTCGTACATTTCACAATCCCGATCAAGAATTTCCATTAGTCGTATATTAACATTCTCAATACGGTCAAACGGATAATCAAAACGAATATGAAGGTCGGCGCTTTCGACAAATTTACCAAATTTAATCATACTTCGGGTCTGAGAGTCGTTAATTCTTTCGTCAACCGATCCCCAGAATGCCAGCATATAATCGGTAATGGTCTGTAACTCCGATAGAACCTCATCTTTTTGCCGCGCTCTTTCGATGTAAAAAATCGACATTTGCACATACGACAATGTCTCGCTCATAATTTCCTCGCGGAGTAGAATGGCATTGTCGTTCACACGTTCAAGCATGTTTATTATCGAATCCTGATTTTCTTTGTCGTACAAATAGCTGGCAATAAAATGTTCGCCAGAGCTATAGCGGTTAAAGATGCCCATTTTGTTGCAAAAATCGTTGTAGGCATAGCTATCTTCATCTATCATCAGGTCGTAATGTTTGCGTAGCAGGTGTAGCGCCAGGTATACTCGTTCGGCATAGCGTCCCATCCAGAATAACCGGTTGGCTTTGGCATTTGAAATGCCTTTGTTTGTTTTTTTCAATAATTGTGTTCCCATTATTTTATCGTTTTAAATTGTTATTTCTTTAATACCCATGTATCTTTAAATCCACCCCCCTGCGATGAGTTTACCACAAACGAAGTGGGGTTTCGGGTATAGCGTGTTAGTCCGCTTTTCCACACCATGGTTTCTTCGCCACTTATTACAAATGCTCTGAGGTCTGATTTACGGAAAACTGTTCCGTCGCCTTCCATAATTTCGAGGTCGATAAAATCAATCACTTCCTGTGCAATCCATCGTCGCGGTTCGGTTTCAATCAGGTGAGTAATGTTTGCCAGTTGGGCTTCGTCCATGTCCTTCCCGAACATCACGCCGTATCCGCCGGCTTCGGCCACATCCTTTATTACCAGTGTTTTCAGGTTTTCGAGTACAAATTTTTTATCGTCGGCAAAGTAAGGCAGATATGTAGGCGCATTTTTTAGTATGGCCTTTTCGCCCAGATAATATTCTATCATTTTTGGAACAAAGTAGTAAATGCCTTTGTCGTCGGCCACTCCATTTCCAAATGCATTCATTATAGCCACGTTACCTTTGGCATAAGCACGCATCAGGTTAGGCACCCCCAATAGCGAGTCAGGCTCAAATGCCAGCGAATCAAGATATTCGTCCGATATCCGGCGATAAATAGCGCCAACACGTTCTTTTTTATCGTACAAACCTTTATAGTAAACTATATCATCTTCTACTATCAGGTCGTCGGCATAAGCCAGCAGCACGCCGGCTTTTTCGGCCAGGTACGAGTGTTCAAAGTAGGCCGAGTTATATCGTCCCGGGGTCAAAATCACTTCCAGGCCATTGTCCACATTCACGTGATCCATAGCTTTGCGTATCAGCTGTGAGTAGTTACGGTTGTCGTATACCTGATTGGCTTTGAATGTTTCGGGCGAAACTTTGCGGGTAATTTCGCGGGCAATCATAGGGTACGAAGCCCCGGAAGGTATCCGTAAGTTATCCTCAAGTATATACCATGTGCCATCTTTCGCCTGAACCAGATCGATGCCCGATATGTGCGAAAAAATTTCTTTAGGTGGCACTATTCCCTCGCATTGAGCTAAATACCCCTTGGACGAGTAAATAAGTTCCTGCGGGATAATACCCTCCTTTACAATTCTCTTTTCGTTGTAAATGTCGCACAAAAACCGGTTCAGCGCATCCACCCGCTGTATCAGCCCGGCTTCAATTTCCTCCCAATCGCTGTGCGAAATAGTACGCGGTATAGGGTCGAACGGGAAAATCTGCTCGTTAAACACTCCGTTTTTATAAATTCCAAACCTAACGCCAAAGCGTTCCATCCACCTGTTTACGGCATCTTTCTGTTTAATGAGGTAATCGTACATAATTGCTGTGTGTTTTTGTCAATTTGTCATAAATATTCACATATTTACATCACATTGCTCAAATGTTTTCTAATGAGATATCATATATCTGCAAATATATATCATTATATTTCATAGAGACAAATTTAAAACAGCTTTTTCTTTCGTTTTGTACTAAAAAAAAGTATGTTTTAAGCAAATTGAAGCCTAAAACTCCATTTCGCTATTAAAAAGTTGTTTCTAAGCGCAAAAAACAGACATCAATTCATATGCAATTCTTTTTGCATCAAAATACAGAATAATGTATTTAATTACACTTGTTAATTGCTAACGGCAGGCTTTTTCATATCTTTGTGGCTAAATAACCCGGTATACTATAAATTCATTACATACCGATAAAATTGGATAGTGAGTCCTATAGTTTACTAACAAAAATGCCATTGATAATCGCATTTTTCTGAAAGCCCACTTAGTAAAAAGAGGTTCATTCATAGTTAAAAAACGAATATCGGCCGGGATAAGGTACCCGAAGATGTTTGCGTTTCGACAAGATTATTGAATTAAGCAAATTTGAACCATATTTATTGGTTCAATATTTGTGTGTAAACAAATTCAACTTTAGAAATCTAACAATATTAAGTGTAGCAGCGCCTTAACCCGGCAATGTTGATTGTGAATCAGAGGATTGAATTACAGCCTATTATACGAAAATACTAATTATAAATTCAAAATAATTTTAATGAAAACAGTGAAATTTTTATTTGCTTTTTTGGTAATTTCAGCATGCTTAATAAATATACAAGCAGCAACCAACATTAATAATGCTCCTTTTTTTCAGGAAAAATTCACAAAAGACAGAGTGTGGGATGCTCAGCGCTCACCAGCATACCCCATTGCTGGAAGGAACTGGACAATAAGCGGATTAAAAGCTGCCCTGGAAGCAAATGGCTCAGCTATCAACTGGGGAACAGGTCGATACCTGAGGTTTGTAGCAGAAGCAGATATTTTCAAATCAGCAAACTCATTGCTTGACGACATTAGTAATAGCTATAAATATAATGTGGTTCTCAAACTTTACGAGAATAATGGGACATTAGTAAAAATAGTATCCAGATGGGGAAGAATAATTGGAATTGGCGACAAAGGCTTTATATACGAAGCCGAAGGAAGGTATGGTTCATTCTTCTCTGCATCCGATTTGAATGCGTCTGCAGTAGTAACTTACAAACCGGGCATAACCAAAGTAAGTAAATTATCGGAATTAGTGAATACATCCGATTTATCGAAAGGTACAGAGATTAAAGTAGCTGAAACTCCAAAAAATATATCATCCACAGCTTTCTTTAATACTAAGTTCACCAAAGGTAAAGTCTGGGATGCCCAACGTTCGCCGGCTTATCCTGTTGTCGGACAAGACTGGACAATAAGCGGATTAAAAATAGCATTAGAAGCCAACGGCAGTGCTATTAATTGGGGTACAGAGCGCTATCTGATGTTTGTAGCAGAAGCAGATAATGCAAAAACAGCAATCTCTCTGGTTGACGACATCAATAATAATGGAACTAAATATAAGATTGCCCTCAAACTTTTCGAGAGTAATGGAACACTAGTGAAAGTGGTATCGGGATGGGGAAAGATAATTGGAATTGGCGATAAAGGTTTTATGTATGAAGCCGAAGGAAGGTATGGTTCATTTTTCTCCATGTCAGACCAGACAGCATCTGCAGTTACTACATACAAACCAAGTTTGGCTAATGCAACCAAATTATCGGAAATAGCAAAACTGACTACCAATACCATAGTAGTTAAACAGGATCCGGTTACAACCCAGACCACTCCGGAAACTGCCCCTGTACAAAAGTGTAATTTTAAAGTGATTTATAACAATACCGATATGTTGTTTCAGGAAGTATCCGGTTTAGATTCAGAAGCTCAACAGATAGAATATAAACAAGGAAACAGTCCCGCACTTAGTGTTGTAAAAATGCCGGGGATTACAAAAATGGGGAATGTTATCTTAAAAAAAGGAATTTTTAAAACCATAGGCCAAAAGTCGGACTGTTATGAACTACTTAGTAAGAGCAATACCAGTAAAAGCACAATTGTCATTTGCTTAATGGATGAAAACGGAAGCGTTTCCATGAAATGGTCTTTGAAAAATGCCTGGATTAACAAAATGACTGGTATAGGCAATTCTCCAGACGATCTGACTGTTGAATCAATAGAGATTGCTCACGAGGGTATAACGATGGAGTCAAAATAGTGTCTGTCTTTAAGAAAAACGGTTATGTACGTATGGCATATTATTCGGTTATTCATAGTATATAATTTGCTTTTTCATTTATTTAGTACAATTATTAATAACTATCGGCAGGCTTTTTCATATATTTGCGATATTATAATCTGATACAAAATCAATTCAGTACAATCGGATAGAAATTTCAAAGTCTTTTTTTAGTTTCACTAACTAACATACCATGGACAGACGTATTTTTCTGAAAGCAATTGCTCTGGCAGGAGCTGCTTTCACAATCAAGGATTTAAAAGCAGTTACACTTCTATCGCAAAAGTTTCCGGGCACTGCACCGGGCAAAGGATATGATTTGGTAGCCGTTATGGGCGGTAAGCCAGTTGAAATGTTTCGCAAGGGTATTGCCGAAATGGGCGGTATGTCCCGTTTTGTAAAAAAAGGCTCATCCATAGTGGTAAAACCAAATATCGGCTGGGACAAGGTGCCCGAAATGGCCGCGAATACCAATCCTGAATTGGTAGGCGAAATTGTGCGACAATGCTTACGTGCCGGAGCCAAAGAAGTAATTGTGTTCGACCATACCTGCGATGACTGGCGACGGTGTTATGCCAACAGTGGCATTGAAAGTGCGGTGAAAGCAGCCGGGGGCAAAGTATTGCCAGCACACGAGCAGTCGTATTACCGACAGGTAGATTTGCCAAAAGGCGTAAAACTGAAATCCACGCAGGTACATCAGGCTATTTTGGACTGTGATGCCTGGATAAACGTACCCGTACTTAAAAATCACGGCGGCGCAAAAATGTCTATTTCCATGAAAAACCTCATGGGCATCGTATGGGACAGAGGCTATTTCCACAAAAATGACCTGCAACAGTGTATTGCCGATGTATGTACCCTCGATAAAAAACCTGTACTGAATGTAGTTGATGCTTATCGTTTAATGAAAACGAATGGTCCGCGCGGCAAAAACGAAGGCGATGTGGTGGAGGCCAAAGGTATGTTTATCTCGCAGGATATAGTTGCGGCCGACACAGCCGCCACCTCCTTCTTTAATCAGGTGCGCGAAATGCCCCTCAACACTGTGGAGTACATTGGGCGTGGCGAAAAGCACAAACTGGGCACTACCAAACTAAATAGTCTGAATATTAAACGTGTCCGCATTTAAAGTATGTTACGTAAACTTCGTATAGCTCTATCCGTTAGTTTTACTGTATTGCTAACAGTATACTTAATTGATTTTACAGGAACTCTTCCGCAAGTATTCAAAGAACTTGCCCGCTGGCAGGTAATACCAGCATTGTTGAGTTTAAATCTGCTGGTTATCATCGTACTTACACTGCTAACTTTTATTACGGGTCGACTTTACTGTTCCACTTTGTGTCCCTTGGGCTTTTTTCAGGATGTAGTGAGTCGTGTAGCTTCATTTGTTCAAAAAAAGAAACGTTTTCGCTACCAAAAATCGCTTAACTGGCTTCGCTGGCTGGTGGTAGTGGCATGCGTGGTGGCATTTACAACAGGTTTTACCTTTCTGGTAGGATTTTTCGATCCCTACAGCATTTTTATGCGCATGTCGGTGCATATGCTAAAACCGGTATATCTGGCAGGCAATAATCTGATGGAACTTATTTTTAGCAATTTCGGGAATCACACTTTCTATAAAATGAGCATATATCTG